>JAOAPJ010000027.1 GCA_025462805.1 Acidobacteriaceae bacterium | reverse complement strand
CCCAAGCAGAAGACCGCTGTCAAGCTGGCCCTGGTCTCGAACGCCATCGCCCGCAAGTAGCAGCAGCCAAAGGCCATTCCTGCTCAGGAACGCCGCCGCACGCACTCATCGAATAACCGCAGGTACTCCACGGCTGGATCACGCCACCAGAAGTCTTACAGCATCCCATTGCGCTGCAGGATCTGCCAGGCGGCTTTGTCGGTGAATCCGGCCAGTGCACGATCCACAGCGCTCATGAACGCGGCGGGGTCGTACGGATAGAACTTGAAGCCGGTGCCAGTCTGCTCTGCCGGATTCCACTCCTCGATCGTGTCATCCAGGCCGCCGGTCGCATGCACCACCGGTACAGTGCCGTACTTCAGGCTATAGATCTGACTCAATCCGCAAGGTTCATAACGGGAAGGCATCAGGAACATGTCTGCCCCCGCCTCGATTTTGTGCGCCAGGGTATCGTCGTAGGCCACCTTCGCCGCGATCCGCCCGGGGTGCCGTTCCATCAGCGTGCGCAAGAGCCCCTCGTAATAGCTTTCACCCGTCCCCAGCACGACCAGCACCAGGTCGCGATTCATCAGCTCGGGAATGATCTCTGCCAGCAGATCAAACCCCTTCTGAGTCGAGAGCCAGGACACCATGCCCAGCACGGGAGTGTTATCTCCGCTGCTCTTCAGGCCAAAGGCGTGAAGTAGATCACGGCGGCAATCGCGCTTTCCTTGCAAGCGATCCGGCGTGTAGTGGGCCGCAATTTTGCGATCCGTCGCCGGGTTCCACTCGTCGTAGTCCACCCCGTTCAGGATGCCCTTCAAATCCGCGGAGCGCTTCTGCAGCACGCCTTCCAGCCCTGCCCCGAATTCGCGCGTCTGGATCTCTTGCGCATACCTCGGGCTGACCGTGCTCAGCGTGTCGCCGTAGATAATGCCGCCCTTCAGGAAGTTCGCCTGCCCATAGAACTCGAGACCGTCGACGGTGTAGACCTCCCACGGCAGTTCCAGACGCTCGATGATGCTCGCCGGAAACAACCCCTGGTGGCCCGCATTGTGGATTGTCAGCAGGCATGGCACACGCCGCAACACCGGGTCGAAATAGTAGATGGTGCGCAGCATTACCGGAAGCATCGAGGCGTGCCAATCATGCGCGTGAAACAGATCCGGCAGGGCGATCTGCTTGGCCGCTTCAATCACCGCGCGGCTATACAAACCGAAGCGTTCCCCGTTGTCGCTGTACTCGCCGCCCGCCACGCCATAGAGGCCCTCACGGTCGAACAGCTCGGGGCAGTCGAAGAAGTAGAACTGCACCCCGTTGCGGATGCCGCCATTCAGAACCGTGACAAAGCGGTTATAGCCATGGAATGGAATGGTGATGCTGGGGATGGCGACACGGCGCTCCGTCATGTGCTTCTGCGCCTGGCGATAATACGGCAGGTACACGGTGCACTGGTGCCCCTGGCGCACCATCTCGCGCGGTAACGCGCCAATCACATCGGCCAGACCGCCGGTCTTCGCGAACGGCACGCACTCGGAGGCCGCGTACACAATATGCATTCCTGCTCCGCCCTTCCCGTCCAAGACCCATGGGTGCGCCACGCTGCAAAGGCGCGCTCACATTGCTTTACTCTCGAAGGTGATTCTATCCGCCGCGCGCGGAAGACCCGCAATGCAGAAGAAAGCCCGCCTTGGTCAGAACTTCCTAGTAGATGCAGACGCGTGCCGCTCGGTCGTAGCCGCGCTCGGCGACATTCGCGATGCGGCAGTCGTCGAGATCGGTCCGGGCCGTGGCGCGCTGACTCGGCTGCTGGCACGCGCCGCCGGGCATCTGACTTTGCTCGAGTTTGATCCGAACCTCGCGGGCGCACTGTTGGTGGAGTTCGCCAGCACACCGACGGTCGAGCTTCGTCACGCCGATGTCCTCACAGTGGACTTCAACGCATTGGCCAAGGAGCAGGGCCGCAAGCTGGTGGTGGTTGGAAATCTGCCTTACTACATCACGTCGGACATCCTGCTTCACCTGATCGACCATCACGCCGCCATCGATCGCGCCGTCCTGATGGTCCAGCGCGAAGTGGCCGAGCGGGTCACCGCCGCGCCCGGCACACGCGATTACGGAGTGCTCAGCGCCACCATGCAGCTCTACGGCGACCCGGAGCTGCTGTTCACCCTTCCGCCAGGGGCCTTCGCTCCGCCGCCTGAGGTCTACTCGAGCGTCTTCCGCTTTCATGTGCGCCCACGCAGTGCAGAGCTAGGCGTCGACCCGGCACGGTTCCTTCCGTTTGTCCGCGCGAGCTTCGCCCAGAAGCGAAAGACATGGGCGAACAACCTGCGCGCTGCGGGCTACAAGCCCGATGCTGTAGCGGCGACCTTCGCAGAGAACCTGCTGAAGCCAGCCGTGCGTGCCGAAGCCGTCGGATTGCCTGAGATGGCCGCCATCTTCCGCGCACTGCACGCTTAACGCATCGGCAAGGGGAAGGAGGCGGGCCAGCCCTCGCATCTAGGCCGAACAAAGTTCAGCGCCACGGAAAACTCAATGGTGCCCGATCGATACGGGCCCGCTATGCGGTGCACTCGGAGACGGTGCCGAGACCCGCGGCGGTGGGGGCGATGAAGGCCGCGGTGCTTGCGGCGCGATCATGCGGGGCGGCGATGCCGGCATTGGCCTGGGGATCACGGACGATGGGGCAATCTGGATACCCCGGCCGACGGGTGCGATGCCCGTACCAACGTAGCCGTAGCTGCGGTGTGGCAGCGGATCCGCTGCTGCGCCGCGGTACGCTCCCCCGGCGGCCGGAAGAGTCGTGCTGCCGATCGCGCCGCGATACGGCAATCGGCCAATCACAGCAGAAGCGCCCAGCACCGGCAGCGGGTGCAGTTGCTGCCCTCCGAGAACCCGCACCGGCTGCGTGTGGCTGCCCACCGGCCCGGGGCGAACCGGCGGAGCGGGCCCGCGGTGCACCGCCAGCAACTGAGTCCCGGACGAGGCTGGGCCTCCATGGCCGCCCGGAATGGGACGCGGCGGGAGCGGACGCGCCGGTGGACGGTAGCCGAAGGGCTTGTTCCAGATGATCGCGCCAGCCTGCCAGCCCAGCCCGCACTGCCCCGGGATCCAGCCCCAGCCAGACCCATTCCAGTAGTTCCAGGCGCCGCAGTGGTAGGGCAGCCATCCCCATGGGTAAGCCGAGATCCAGGTGTAGCCCCAGGCCGGATAGTTCGCCCAGTAGCCGCTCGCGTATGGATCCCAGCCCGCGGGCTCCTCATTCGGCATCCACACGTTCCCGTAGCCCTCCATCGGGTACCAGCTTCCGTAGTAGTCCAGATCGTCCCAGCCTGGCTCGTTCTGGGCACCACTGCTGGCACGCGCGCCGGTCTGCTGTTCTGCCTCCCGTGCAATCTGATCGTCCCGGTCCTGGTTCCATCGGTCCCAGGTCTCCTGCCGCAGCCTGGAGGCCACTTGAACGCCAGGGGATTCGTTGGTGGCAAGCTGGAGCATCGTCCCGTGTTCGATGGACTGATCAAACCCCCCATCCACCTTGGCGTGGACCGTGCCTGCAAACACCGCCAGCTCCGGAGCGCTATCCAAGTCGATCCGGAAGATGGAGTTCTGCTCCGGGTTCACCACGGCATTTTTAAAGCGCACCCGATATTGCTGACTGTATTGGGTGTTGAGCTCGAAGTAGCCTAGGCCGGCGACCAGCTCTATCTCGGTTGTGTCCGCGCTCGTTCCTTTCGCCGCAAGCTGGATCAGCCGTATCCGGCTCTGTGGAGTAAGCCGAGCGACGCTGCCATCCGTGAACTCGATCTCCGCCTGACCATCGGCGCCAGTCGTAACCATGTATCCAGCCAGCAACGGCATGTTTGCCTGCGCCTGATCAAACTGGGTCTGCTCTGCCTGCTCGATCGAGACCTTTCCTTGCACGTAGCTCAGCCGGACGACTGCCGCATCGCTCTGCGCCCGGGCAACACTAACGGGCAGTGCGGCAAGGAAGAAAATGATGGCAAAGATCGAACGAGGTCCGTGCACGGCCACCTCCTGAGCTCGGGCCAATTACCTGGTCGCCGGCTCTCACCAGTAAGAACACGCCATCTTACGAGATGTCGCTTGCCTGTATCTCGCTTCTCTAGATCGCGGATCGCGCCTTTTTCAGATTGTCGCAGTCGAAGTCGACGCGGGATCCAGCTCAGTGCGAAGGGGGGGCCGCGTCGATGATCGCCAGCAGGTGCCGCGCTCGCTTCTGGGCGCGCTCCAGCACGGCATCATCCTTCACGATGGTGATCAGGATAGGCGCGATGTTCCCAAGCTCGGTCGCCTGGCCGTTCTGCACCATGTTCTCCAGGGTCTCCAGTTCGGCATCCAGGCTGAGGCGGCCGTGCTCATGCTGCAGTTCCAGTCGGCGACCCTCTTCCAGAGTTGCTGCAATACCTTGCATCTGTGTCGTAACCCACTGAATCTGCTGGTCTCTGGAATAGATGTAGGTGCATGCGCCATGGCCGTCCGGACCTTCGTACACGAGCAGCTTCTTGCCGATAAACGCCACTCTGGCATCGCCGCTATCGCAGGCTATGGCGAAGAACTTCTTGTCTCGTGCCACCTTGAAGATGCGCTGCGTCGCCGCTGCCGTCAGCTGGATGGGCCGGTCCTGCGCCTCACTCGGCAATGCCGCCGGATCATCCGGATTAGCAGGACTTCCCTCCGCATGGAACTGTCCAGAGCCGTCCTCATGCAGGGTGATGGCGTACTTCGGTGGGCGCAGCTGCTGGTTCTCGTAGTGGAACTGCACGGCCGCGGGCGCCTGCGCAAACGATGTGACCGCAGCCAGAAAAAAGACCCCCAGCCAGCGCAACCGCCTCTTCATCTACTGCTGTCCTCCGGCCTGGGCGATCATGGTTTGCGCGGTATGGATGTGGCAGATGGCGATGGCCAGCGCATCGGCGGCATCGGCGGGCTCCGGTTCGCGTTCCAGGTTGAGCAGTCGCGCCACCATGAACTGCACCTGCTCCTTCTTGGCCAGCCCGTAGCCAACGACCGACGACTTCACACTGAGGGGCGCATACTCGGCGATGGGCAGGCCCAGGTTGGCCGCGGCTAGCAGCGCCACCCCGCGCACCTGGCCAAGCTTCAGCGCGGATTTCGCATTGGCGGAGAAGAAGACGCCCTCGATCGCCACCACGGCCGGTTGATGCACTGTGATCAGCGTGGTCAGCTCCGCATAAACACGTGCCAGCCGGACCGGGAGCGGGTCCTTCTTCGACAGCAGGATGCCGCCCGCCGCCAGCGCGCGCAGGCGCGGGTCGCGGGTCGTCTCGTCCATCTCGACCACGCCATAGCCGGTACACTCTGTGCCGCAGTCGATGCCGAAGACGCGCATGTGATGAAGTCTAAACTGTCGACGCGGCCCGCGGCAGTGAGAGCCACGGTTCCTGCGGCCGCCGGCTAGGAGCCGACCAGGTCGCCCAGGCTGTTCCAGCCATACGCCACTTCGATCAGCTCATCGCCACCGATCGTGATCGTCTGCTTCGCCACCAGACTGCCGCCCAGCCGTTCGTAGAACAGACGTGACGGATTGTCTTCGAGCACCCAGACGGCCGCGCGCTGATAGCTCGCCTCTAGCAGGGACTGAGCCACGCCGCGCATGAGTGCACGTCCAAGGCCGCGACGGTGTTCATGCTCAAGCACGTAGAGGGCGTAGATCTCGCCGTCCCCGAACTTTCCCTCAGCGGCGGCAGCGGGTGGCGGCAGGGGCTCCCGCAACGGGCCGCCGCTGACGAATCCGCAGATACCCTGGGCGGTGGCTGCGACCAGTACCAGGGTTTCCGGCAGCAACAGCCGCTCCATCCAGCGCGATGCGAACTGCTGCGGGTCGAGGCTGTCGATGTACGTCTGCGAAACGATGCCGGGATAGGTGCTCTTCCAACTCGCGACGTGCACCTTTGCGATCTCGATTGCATCGGCGGGGCTGGCACGTCGGATCGCTGTCTGCACACCGCCCCCTCAGCGCCGCGCGGCGCTCTGCCCTTCCATCACACGCGGGAGACGCCCTCGACTGGTGAGCTCGCCGTCGCATACAGCTTGCGCGGCATGCGTCCGGAGAGGAAGCTTTGCCGGCCGGCAAGAACAGCATGTTGCATTGCCTCTGCCATCAGAACGGGATCCTGCGCGCCGGCAATGGCAGAGTTGATCAGCACCGCATCGGCGCCCATCTCCATCGCCATGGCGGCCTCAGAGGCCGAGCCGATACCGGCATCGACGATCAACGGCACCTCGGTGATCATCTCCCGCAGGATGCGCAGCGTGGCCGTATTCTGCAGTCCCATGCCGCTGCCGATGGGGGCGGCCAGGGGCATCACCGCGGCTGCACCTACATCCACCAGTCGCTTCGCGAAGACGATATCGTCCGAGGTATAGGGCAGCACCGTGAAGCCTTCCTTCACCAGCACCCGGGTCGCTTCAAGCGTCGCCTGCACATCCGGATACAGCGTCTTCTGATCGCCGATGACCTCGATCTTCACCCAGTCGGAAAGGCCGACCTCGCGACCCAACCGCGCGGCGCGGATCGCCTCGTCCGCCGTGTAGCAGCCTGCGGTATTCGGCAGCAGGAAGTAGCGCTGCGGATCGATGTAGTCCAGCAGCGACTCTTTGGAGCGGTCCAGGTTAATACGCCGTACCGCGACGGTGACCATCTCCGCGCCGGAGGCCTCGATTGCGCGCTGCGTCTCCGCGCCATCCTTGTACTTGCCCGTGCCCACAATCAGCCGCGACTGAAACGCGCGGCCCGCGATCACCAGTGGTTCCATGGCATCAGTGTACTGCGACAGCCCGCCAGGCCGCGCCAGGGAAGAGCGTCAAGTCCACGCCGCTCCCGCGCTAGATCACATCGGTTCGCCAGCACAACTCCTGGATACGAGCATCGATCTCGCGATGGCGTTTCGAGAGCTGATCAACATGCCGGTGCATGCGAGCTACCTGAATTGTCGGTAGCATGCGCGTCTCTGGCCCCAGGTGTTGGTCCGCGGTGGCTGCATCGGCCACGACGATCAGCAGATCGCGCTTGCGGCCCAGCACCTCGCGTTCTGCTATGGCGTCGGCGAGAGTGCCTTCGTCGAATCGGGTTGCGCTTGCGGTGCGGTGGATCGTCTGCACCAGCTCCACTAGCCGCAGCGCGGTGCGATCTACATCGTCGAGCAGCCCCTGGGGATCCTCAGGCGGCGCTTCTCCCTCTGGCAGGCAGGCGTTGCGAACCAGCCGCTTTTTCAGATCCTCCAACCGCATCTCACACTCGACACGCTGTCCCAGTGCATCTCCCAGCTTCATCGACGACTCCTGCTCTCGCACTTGCAGGTCTCTCGCCTCGGACCTGCGGTGAGACCGGCCGGAGAGGATACTGCTTCGGAAACACTGTGTGTGATGCGCATAGAAAGCGAAAGGCCCGCAACCATTCCTGGGTGCGGGCCTCGCCCGGTGATCTGTTGGAGTTGACCTGAGGCGTGCACGCTTCTCAATTTCGCCCGTTTCGCCTCCCAATCTGGCGTGACGGACTATGAAGTGGGCCTCAGCGAAGTTGGTTCGCCAGGTCTAGAGCGCGCGCGCCCTAAGCCTCAGTCACCTCACGTGTGATCGAACAACTACCGTCAGAAGTTTTCATTCGCTGGATCATCCTCCTTTCCCGTGTAATCCCAACTTATCGCCGGATGTTGCCGTGCGTCAAGCAGGCCAGGTGGCGTGTTTGACGCACCCGTAAATCATGAGCGTCCACAGTCCACGGAAAGATTTTGCTCGGCTCCAGGCGTACGTCACCGGCTCACGCCAGTGCGTGGAAGTATTCCTCGCGTTCAACGACATCGATCGGGCTTCCGAACAGTTGCCCGAGCCGGTCCGGCGTCAGCAGCTCCCGCTTTGGCCCATCGGCAAAGATGCGCCCGTCGCGCATCATGATCACACGATCAATCTCGGGCAATACATCGGGCAGATGATGTGTGACCAAGAGCAGCCCGGTTCCCTGCCTCGCCAGCCGGCGCAGCGTCTCGCGCAATTCGCGTTGAGCGCGCAGATCCAGCGCGTTTGAAGGCTCGTCCAGCAGCAGCATCTCCGGCCGATGTACCAGGGCGCGTGCAATCATGACGCGGCGCATCTCTCCCGCGGACATCTCCCCCACCGGCTTCGCCGCAAGATGCGTGGCCTCCATCAGCGCCATGGCTTCGGCGGCCCGCTCGCGCATCTCCTCTGTCACGACCAGGTGCGGCCACAGCGTGGCGCTCGCAAAGAAACCGCAGACCACCGCATCCGCGCCGGGGGTGTGGGCGGTGCTGGGCCCGGGTAGATCGGCAGAGACGATGCCCAGCCGTTTGCGCAAATCCTCCACCGACCATCGCTCACGGCCGAAGATCCTGACCGACGAGCCCGGACGCGCCAACGGGTAGCACTCGCAGGTCAGCACTTTGATCAGGCTCGACTTGCCACAGCCATTCGGGCCGAGGATGACAGCGTGCTCGCCGCGCCCGAGGACAAGATCGATGCCATGCAGCACGATCGAATCACCGCGCGCCACGTGCACATCGCGGAGTTCTGCAAACGATCCGTTCGCTTCGTGTGCGCTGGCCACTCTTGCTAGAGTAAAAGCTCCATGGACATAAACGCCTCTTTGCCCCGTGGATTTCTCTGGGGAGCGGTGCGGGCCGGCATCAAGAAAAGCGGCCGTCCCGATCTATCTGCCATCGTCACTCCCAACGCGTGCTCCGCAGCAGCCGTCTTCACTACCAACAAGGTGCAGGCGGCGCCTCTGGTGATCGGTGCGCGGCACCTGGCTGCCAGTGGCGGCCGGATGCGCGCAGTGCTGGTGAATGCGGGCAATGCAAACTGCGCCACGGGAGACGCAGGCCTCACGGCCGCAGTCGCGTGCTGCCAAGCTGCAGCGACGACCTTTACCTGCGACCCTCATGAGGTGTTCCCTTCGTCGACAGGAATCATCGGCGTACCTCTGCCGGTCGACAAGGTAAGCGCCGCTCTGCCCGCATTGCACACTGCGCTCGGAGATACGCCGGAGCATTTCACGGGTGTCGCCTCCGCCATCATGACGACCGATACTCGACCAAAGACGGCATTCGCGACGATCGAGATCGCCGGCCGCCCGGTTCGCATTGCCGGCGTGGGCAAGGGCGCCGGCATGATCCACCCGCAACTCGCAGCCGCTCCGCATGCCACCATGCTGGTTTACATCTGTACCGACGCAGCCGCGGAGCCCGCCCTGCTGCAGCGCCTGCTCGATGCCGCCGTCGAGACCAGCTTCAACCGCATCTCGATCGACGGAGATACCTCGACGAACGACACGGTGCTGCTGCTGGCCAGTGGCGCCAGCGGAGCAAACCTCACCGAAGCGGCAGCCTCTGCCTTTGCCAGTGCGCTGACTGACCTCTGCGTCTCGCTGGCGAAACAGATCGTCGCCGACGGGGAAGGCGCCACACACCTGGTGGAACTGAACATCCGTGGCGCGGCTTCTGATTCCGATGCGCTGCGCGTCGCCAGGGCCATCGCGCACTCGCCTCTGGTAAAGACTGCGTGGGCCGGGAACGATCCGAACTGGGGCCGTCTGATGGCAGCGACTGGATACTCAGGCGCAGCGGTCGACCCTGCAACGATCTCAATCCGGCTGGGCGATCTCCTGATCTGCGAACGCGGTGGCCGCGTCACCGGCTTCGACGAAGCAGCGGCGCACCGCTACCTGAGCCAGCCAGAGTTCAGCGTAAACATCGACCTCGGCATTGGGGACGGACAGTGCCGCTTCTGGACCTGCGATCTCACCCAGAACTACGTCGCCATCAACGCGGACTACAGCACCTGATCGGCTCGATCGGCAACGATGACAGGTCGATTTTTTGCATCCTTCGAAACGCTGCATCGAGAACTGTGCAGGGCGTGCAAAGCGCAGCAGGCATTGCGCGAATCGTGCGAATTGCGCGCTTGTTCACAGATTTATGCACACTTCTGTTGAAAAGCTACCGTTGCACGCGAGTGTCTCCTGTGCCTGCGTGAAGCACAACTTGATGCACGCTACAATCATCCGAACCGCCGGATCCATCTCACCCATCCCGCTGAGGATCACCGTAGAACATGCCGAAACGGCCCAGTGCGGCGAGCGCCGCCACCCCGCATCCGCTCATCTCGAACCAACGTCTGCAACATCTCTACGTCACCCTGCTGCGTGCCCAGTTGCTCCGCGTCCGCAACCGCCTGCGCAAGAGCAGCGCGTCACTGGTCGCACGCGAAGCGATCGTTACCGGCACAGTGACGCATATGGAGGAAGACGATAGAGTGATGCCCATCGCCGGCGACCAGCTCGCCGCCCTGGCGCGCGGTCACAAGCTGCGGGCTGTCGTCGCGGATCGGCCCTTGGCGGGTGTTCTTCCCGCAGCCTCGAGCGCCGAGGCGCGCTTCGCCATCGCGACCGGCTACGCGATGGCTCGTCAGGGCAGTAAGCAGGTTGTGCTCGCGTTCAGCGGGCCCGGAGTTCAGACGCTGGATGGGCTGCGCACAGCGATGGCCTACGCCGCGCAACAGAAGCTCGGCATCGTTTTTGTCATCGAGACCGTCGGAGACTCCGCACTGAGCAGTTTTACGCATACGGATGCGCTCGGCATCTGCGGCATCCCGGTCGATGGCAACGATGTGGTTGCGATCTACCGTGTCGCCCAGGAGGCGGTCCAGCGCGCACGTCGAGGCGTGGGCCCGACCCTGATCGACTGCAAGCCGTGGCCGCTGGAGCCCGGAACAGATCCGGTACGCCGCCTCGAGC
>JAOAPJ010000018.1 GCA_025462805.1 Acidobacteriaceae bacterium | reverse complement strand
CGTTGAGGTAATAGAGGATCGCGTTGATGCCGGAGAGCTGGTTGAAGGCGCCGGTCATCAAGGCCAACATGAGCGGAAACATGTACTTACGTTGGAGCAGGGGTTCGGATGCGCGGTCCAGGTGGATCGAGGCGACGATCTCCCTGAGCTCAGCCTCGCTGTTAGGGCTGCCGATCAGCTCGAGGACCTCGCGGGCGTCTGCGATGCGGTTCTGGGTCGAGAGCCAGCGGGGCGAGCGCGGAATAACGAACAGCATGGTGAGAAAGAAGAAGGCGGGGATGGCGGCGATGCCGAGCTCCCAGCGCCACTCGGTGAGGCCGAGGTTGGCGAGTCCGATGAGGTAGTTGGACAGGTAGGCGAGCAGGATGCCGATGACGATGTTGACCTGGAAGGTGCCGACCAGGCGGCCGCGCAGGTGGGCGGGAGCGATCTCCGAGATGTACATGGGGCCGAGCACGGAGGAGCCACCGATGGCGACGCCGCCGATGAAGCGGAAGATCATGAGCGAGGGCATATTCCAGGCCAGGGCGCAGCCTACGGCGGAGAGGAAATAGAACAAGGCCATGACGCGCAGGGAGTCGCGGCGGCCGAAGCGCTCCCCGGGGATGCCGGAGAAGATGGCGCCCACCACGGCACCCCACAGGGCGACAGCGACGGCCCAGCCCAGTTGCTTGTCAGAGAGGTGAAAGTAGAGGCGGAGGGAGCGGGTGGCGCCGGAGATGACGGCGGTGTCGAAGCCAAAGAGCAGCCCGCCCAGCGCGCCGACCACCGTGCTGCGGACAAGGTAGCGATTGATTCTCATGTGCAATGAAACGGGATACTAACATGGGCGGCTGGGGAGACGGGTGTTTGGCCGGAGACGCGGTGTTCTTGCCGCGGGTGCCGGCGAGGGGCGGATGCCCCTGCCTGGAGTTGTTCGCGGGCCTGGTCAGTCCAGGCGGTGCGGGGCCTCACCGTGGCGTGCGAGGGCTTGTTGCAACTGGGTGAGGGCGGCGGGATCTTTGGTGCGCCAGGTCTCTTCGTGCTTGATGGTGGGTTTCGGGTTTGCGGTGTGCAGCTCGCAGTACTGATAGCTCAGGAGGCGATCGGCGGGCTCGTCACGCCAGTCGTTACCGCGGCCCTCGCGCCGGGTAGAGCCCTGCTCCCAGCCGCGCGGGGTCAGGTGCCATTCAGTCCATTCTTTGCGGATTGGCATAGGGCCATCGTAGCGAATCGACGCGGTGGGCTGCAGCGCTGGGCGCGCCGGTCAGAGATTGGCGCGGATGTGCTGGATGAGGGCTGCCGGTCCGTCGAGGCTGTCGAGCAGCCAGTCGTAGCTGCGCGCCTCGTCGGAGGTGAGGGATCCGTTGGTGAGGGCGAGCAGTTTGGTGCTCGGGCAGGCGCTACGCAGCTCTTTGGACATCATGATCCGCTGAGCGGCGGAGAGGGTATGGCAGGCGATCAGCATGGCTGGTCCGTGAACGCGGCAGAGGTTGGCGAACTGGTTGGGCTGTTCGGGCTGGGGACGGGCGCAGATGACCTGAAAGCCTGCGTGCTCAAGCACCTTGGCGCGATAGGAGAGCAGTGCCTCATCGTTGCCCACGCACAGGAGGGTGATGGCCGCCGGGCCGTTGCTGTTCTCCGAGTCTGCGCGATGCTCCACTTCGGGCGACATAAACGGAGGTCTCTCCGATCCCTGCTCGTGATGAGGGAAATCCGAGCCGGATGCAATTGTTGGTAGAAGCGAGCACAGGTTAGGGAGGAGGGCCTGGCGAGGTCTGTTTGGCACCATACATTCCGGGTCCTAATTCGCTCCTAGTGTGCGGTTTTGGCCAAGAGAAAGATGCGCAGGTCGCGCAGGTTGTTGCCAGTAGGGCCGGTGAGGATGCTGTCCCCGAGGGTGCTGAGCAAGGTGCCGCTGTCAAAGGCGGCCAGCGCGTGAGCGGGGTTCAGGCCGAGGGCACGGGCGCGACGAGTGGTGGTGGTGTCCACGAGGGCACCGGCGGCCTGGCTGTTGCCGTCTACGCCGTCGCTGCCGGCGGAGAGGCAGACAACGGGTTGGTGGGGCATACGCTGCTCGAGCAAGAGGGCGCAGGTGAGGGCGAAGTGCTGGTTGCGGCCGCCGGAGCCGGCGGGGCGATCGATCTTGACGGTGACTTCACCCCCCGAGAGCAGGCAGATGCGGCGGCCGGACCGTTCAGAGCGCAGGGTGAGGAGACGGGTGACGAGGTAGTGAGCCGCCTGATCAGAGGGCCAGTCATCGCAGTGGTTGTCCACGACAACCTCGTAGCCGAGGCGGAGGGCATGCTGTTTCGCGGCTTCGAGGAGGTGGTCATTCGAGAGGAGGGTGATGACCGGGCTGGCGAGCTCACTGTCGGGGCTGGCCGGTTGGTCGCGCAACGGGGGCTCCTTCGGGCCGGGAGTTTCGGGAAGGTTGGGGCGGGAGAAGAAGCGTCTTACTGATTCCGGGAAGGCGGGGAGCAGTTGGTAGCGGGCGAGCAGCTCGCGGCAGTCGGCGACGGAGGAGCGGTCAGGAAGGGTGGGCCCGGAGGCCACCGAGTCTGCGTCGCGCGAGGGCACGTCGAGGACCTGCAGGGTGAGCTTGCTGGCGGCTCCGGCGGCATCAGCGAGGCGGCCGCCTTTGACGGCGGAGAAGTGCTTGCGCAGGGTGTTGATCTCGGCGATGGTGGCGCCGGAGTTGATCAGCGCCTGGTGGAAGGCGATGGTGTCAGCGAGGGTGATCTCGGGGTCGAGCGGGAGATCGAAGAGGGTGCTGCCGCCGCCGCTGATGAGGTAGAGGACGAGCGTTCTGCCTGTGGCGCGGCGCAGGAGGTCGAGAGCGCTGCGGGCAGCGCGGAAGGAGTCCTGGTTGGGCAGGGGATGGCCGCCGGCATAGTAGAGGATGCGCGGGTCCGGATGGGCGGGAAGAGACGGGGCGGCGCAGATGCCGCGAATTTCTAAATTGTGCGGCAGGATGGCGAGCAGTCCCTGGGTGAGCGGGACGGCGGCCTTGCCGATGGCGACGATGAGGATCTGATCAAAGGGCTCGAGTGGAATGCGCAGGTGCGCTTCGCTGGCGGTGGGAGCGCGCTCGATGACCAGAGTTGTGTCCTCGCGCCGGATGCGCTGCGGGAGGACGCGTTCGATCCGGCAGGCTTCGAGAGAGTGGGTGAAGAGTTCGCGTGCCTCGCGATGCAGCGCTGCGAGTTTTTCTTCTGGAGGCGGTGCAGACGCGCGGGCTTCGGCCATGGTGGCGTTAGCTGGGCTGCTGCGATGTTGTGCGATGTTCGGGCGGAGTTTCGACGGGTGTGCCGACGCTCTTGGGGAAGAAGTGCGAGACCAGCCAGGCGTGTAGTGCGTGCTGCATCTGATCGAGCTTGCCGGCGAAGAAATGATCTGCGCCTGGGACCAGCACCAGCGTGGCGGGTCGAGCCGCGGAGGCGACGACGCGCTCCAACTCGGCGGAGGGAGCGTACTGGTCCGCGCTGCCGCTGATGAAGATCTTGGGCATGGTGCACTGGGCGAGGAAGCTGTAGCGGTAGTTGCGGCCTTCGGCGGCGACGGGCAATCCCAAGGCGGCGAAGCCAGGGATGCGCTGGCGGCCCTGGCTCAACTCCTGGCAGGCGGCGCTGAGCGCGACGTGGGCGCCGAAGGAGAAGCCGGCCATGAGGATGGGCAGGTGGCAGCGCTGCTCCAGCCAGTCGAGGGCGGCGCGTACGTCGTCGCGCTCGCCGTGCCCGTCATCGTGCTCTCCTTCGCTGAGGCCGGTGCCGCGGAAGTTGAAGCGCAGGGTGGGAAGGCCGAATGACTGCAGTGTTTTGGCGGCGCGGTAGACGACCTTGTTATGCATGGTGCCGCCGCCCTTGGGGTGCGGATGGGTGACCAGTGCGGCGTAGGGTGCGTCTGGCTGCCCTTCGACGAACAACGCTTCGAGGCTGCCCGCCGGGCCGGGAAGGAACAGCGTCTCTAGTCTGCTGGTCGAGGTAGCCATAAGGGCAGGATAGCGAAGAAGCGGTTCGCTAAGAAGCGGGCGGCCGATAGGCGGTGTGAGCGAGGAGGCGGCCGGCATACGGATGCCAGCGTGGTCTGGAGTCTGGGCCGGTTGGCGCGGCTGCCGTGATTGCAGGGTGGTGCGAAGAGCCCGGCGAGCTTGCCACCGGCGGTGCTGCGATATGCTGGCGACAGCTATGAACCCGAACGCGGTGCTGGACCCGGTGCAACTGACGCGGCGGCTGATCGACATTGAATCGACGACCTACGGCGAGGGGGCGGTGGGCGCGTACCTGGCAAAGTTCCTGGAAGGGCGTGGATTCGCGGTGGAGCGGATGCATGTCGCGAACAAGGGCGAGAACGGGGCGTCCACGGATCGCTTCAACGTTTACGCGGGGGTGACGGGGGAGACGCCGTCGGTTGTCCTGTCTACCCATATGGACACGGTGCCGCCGTTCTTCGCGAGCAGCGAGGACGACGAGACGATCTATGGCCGCGGGGCATGCGATGCGAAGGGGATTATTGCGGCGCAGATTGCCGCGGCCGAGCGGCTGCTGACGGGCGGCGTGAAGGCGGGCTTGCTGTTTGTGGTGGGCGAGGAGCGCGACTCGGCCGGCGCGAAGGTGGCCAACCTGCAGCCGAAGGGCAGTCGCTTCCTGATTAACGGCGAACCGACAGACAACCGGCTGGGGATCGCCAGCAAAGGGGTGCTGCGTGCGGCGGTGCGGGCGTCGGGAAAGATGGCGCACTCCGCCTATCCGGAGTTGGGGGAGAGCGCCATTCACAAGCTGATTGAGGCGCTCGATCGGGTGTTGAAGATTCCGCTGCCGGTGAGTGAGGACGTGGGGCCCAGCACGCTGAACATCGGGCTGATTGAAGGCGGCCGCGCGCCCAATGTGATTGCGGACAAGGCGGTGGGGCAGGTGATGGTGCGGCTGGTGGGTTCCTCGGACGAGACGCGGGCTGCGCTGCAGGCGGCAGTAGCGGGCCTGGCGGAGATCGACTTCACGCTGGAGATTCCATTTGTGCGGTTGCGGGCGATCGAGGGCCACCAAACAATGATCGCCGCGTTTACGACAGATATTCCGGCGTTGACCAACTGGGGTGAGCCGCTGCTGCTGGGCCCCGGCTCCATCCATGTGGCACACACGCCGGACGAACGGCTGGCGAAGCGCGAGCTGTTTGCCGCCATCGATCTCTACACCGAGATGGCGAGCCGGCTCACGGCATAGAGGATGGCGGCGACGATGAGGCGATGGCGCCGTACCGGCTACGCGGCGGTGAGCGGCCTGGCGGGGTGGCTGGTGGCGCAAGCGCTGTGCGTGCCGATCCTACTGATCACCGCAGTGCGCGACAGCGAAGGACAGCCGAGGCTGTTTGTGCAGACGATGCTGTATGGCGGCGTGGCCTGGGCAGGCTGGACGTTCCTGCTGGGCACCGTGGCATGGGTGCTGGTGGTGTGGCCGCTGGTGATGACAGTGCGTCCCTGCCTACTGGTGCGGCTGCGGTACTGGGTGCTTGCGCTGGGGACCGGGTTCGCGCTGTGGTTAGCGACGCGCCGGCCGGCGATGTTTCGCGATCCGACGGGAGTGACCCTGCTGCATCGCTTCGAGTCGATCATCCCGTACACGGTGTATGCGGTCGGCTTTACGGTCGTGACCGCAGGCGCGTACCTGCTGCTGAGCAAACGCTGGCTGGACCAGCGGGATGCGGAAGCACGCATGGCGGCGATGGCAGACGCGGCACCCCAGCCGGTCGAGCGGCCATCTTAAATAGATAACCGCAGACGGACAGCAGATCGAAGGCAGACCAGAGCAACGAAAGAGACGGGCTGCCGGGGTAGATAGACTCACCGTATGGCACAGACCGAAACCACCGAGACACATGCTGTGAATGCGCTGGCACGCGCTCGCTCGTCCTATCTTCGCTCCGCGATGCACCAGCCGATCCAGTGGCAGGAGTGGGGTGCGGAGGCTTTTGCCCAGGCAGCGCGCGAAGACAAGCCGGTGCTGCTGGACATTGGCGCGGTGTGGTGCCACTGGTGCCATGTGATGGATCGGGAGAGCTACGAAGACCCGACGCTGGCGCCGCTGATCAACGAGCGGTTTGTGGCGATCAAAGTGGACCGGGATGAGCGGCCGGATGTGGACAGCCGCTATCAGGCGGCGGTGCAGGCGATCAGCGGACAGGGAGGCTGGCCGCTGACCGCGATCCTGACACCGGATGGGCGGCCATTCTTCGGCGGCACCTACTTTCCGCGGCGCGACCATTACGGGCGGCCGGGGATTGAGCGTCTGTTGCTGACGATGTCGGACGCATGGCGCAACCGGCGCGACGAGGTGCTGGAGTCGGCGGGGTCGATCATCGCGGCGATCGAGCACGGCGAGGCGTTCGCTGGACGCAGCGGATCGCTGTGCTCGGCGATTACGGAGAAGCTGGTGGCGTCGGCGGTGGAGCAGTTCGATCCGCATCACGGGGGCTTCGGCGCGCAGCCGAAGTTTCCGCATCCGGCGGTGCTGGATCTGCTGCTGGATCAGGCCACGCGCAAAGGCAATGCGAAGGCGGGCGAGATCGCCACGGTCACGCTGGCGAAGATGGCAGCGGGTGGTATCTACGACCACGTGGGTGGAGGGTTTCATCGCTACTCCGTGGATGAGCGATGGCTGGTGCCGCACTTCGAGAAGATGCTGTATGACAATGCCGGTCTGCTGCTGAACTACGTGCATGCGTGGCAGAACTTTGGCTATCCGGTGTTCAGCACGGTGGTGCGCGAGACGGTGGCGTGGATGGATGGCTGGCTGAGCGATCGGCAGAAGGGCGGCTTCTACGGCTCGCAGGATGCCGATATGACGCTGGACGATGACGGCGACTATTTCACCTGGACGCGCGCCGAGGCGGCAGAGGTGCTGAGCGGCGATGAGCTGGAGATCGCGGAGACGTATTACGACATCGGCGACCTGGGCGACATGCACCACAATCCGGCGAAGAATGTGCTGCATGTGAAGAGGCCGCTGGAGCAGCTGGCGGAGGATTTGAACCGCAACCCCGCGGAGGTCACGGGACTGCTATCGCGGGCGCGGGCGAAGCTGGCTGGAGCGCGGGCGACGCGGCCCACGCCGTATGTCGACCAGACGGTATATACGGGCTGGAATGCGATGGCCATCTCGGCCTACATGCAGGCGAGCTCGACGCTGAAGGCCCCAGGGACGCGGGACTTCGCGAGCAAGACGCTGGACCGCATCCTGAGTGAGGCGTGGTCGGAGAAGGATGGGCTGGCACACGTGGTGGCCTACGCAGACGGCGAGCAGGGGCCGCGCATTGCGGGGGTGCTGGACGATTACGCGCTGCTGGTGCATGCATGTCTGGACGCATGGGAGCGCACGCTGGAGATGCGCTACTACAACGCGGCGCTGGCCATTGCGACACGCATGCAGACGAACTTCTACGACACGACCGGCGGTGGCTTCTTCGATATCGTTGCCGAGCCGAATGCGATTGGCGCGCTGAGCGCACGCCGCAAACCACTGCAGGACACACCGACACCGGCTGGGAACCCGACGGCGGCGGCGGCGCTGTTACGGCTCGAGGCGCTGAATGGAGATGCGAAGCTGCGCGAGGTGGCGGAGGATACGCTGGAGGCCTTTGGCGGCATCGTCGAGCACTTTGGCCTGTATGCCGGTGCGTATGGGCTGGCGCTGGAGCGGCTGTTGACGCCGCCGCAACAGATAGTGGTCGTGGGTGACGACGACCTGGGCGATGCGCTGGAGGCAGCGGCGCGCGAGGGGTTTGCGGTGAACCGCATGGTGCTGCGCACAGATGCGCAGGGGCTGAGGGAGACCGAGCTGCCGCCGCTGCTGGAGGCGACGATCAAGCAACTGCCGCAGTTGCAGACTAAGGCCAGCTTCGCCGTCGTCTGCCAGGGGACGCACTGCCTGCCTCCGGTGAGCAGCCCTGCGGAGTTGAAGACAGCGATGAAGAGCGACCGAACAGCGGCGTGAGTTATTCCCCGGTGAAGGGGTTCGTCTCGTTGGGTTTGTTGGTGGTGGGGTCGGGCGCGAGCGGTTCCTTGGGCTTCTCGCCGGGGCTGAGCAGGCCGTGGCCACCGGTGACGCGGTAGGGGCTGCCGGGCAGCATGCCGTTCTGCTCGAGGGCAAGGCGGATGCGCTTTTGCAGCTCTCGCAGAGCATCGTACTGTTGCCGGGCCTGGGTCTTCACGACGATCGGGTAGATGACTTCAGACCCTTTGATCTGATCGACGCCGAGCACCTTGGGATCTTCGAGGAAGACGTCCTTGTAGGCGGGCTCATTGCGCACGTCGCAGGCGATTTTATTTAAAAGGGCGATCACCTTTTCGGGATCGGCGGTGAAG
>JAOAPJ010000001.1 GCA_025462805.1 Acidobacteriaceae bacterium | reverse complement strand
TCGGCGCGTACTTGAGCGCACGCTTGTACCACTTGATCGCCTTTCCGTACTCGCGCTTGCCGTGGTAGACGGCGCCGATGTTGTTGAGCGCGTCGGAATTGTGCGAGTCCAGGTGTATGGCCGTCTGATATGCCTTCAGGGCCTCGTCCATGGCGAAGAGATGATGGTAAGCGACGCCCATCTTGAGCCAGGTGCGTGCCGACATCAGGGGGGCATGGCGATAGGCTTCAATGGCAGCGATGTATTGGCGGCGTGCCACGTAGAGGTCGCCCTGTGCCTCGGGCGAGAGCTGATACATGTAGGAACCGGCGGGTGCACTGGAGCGGGCGTAGCTGGTATCTGTTTGTTGGGCAGATACGAGGGGCGCGAGGCAGAGTAGAGCGAGACAGCTGAGGAAAGTGGACGGAACCGACATCATGGTCGCCTCCTTGTCCCGTGCTTGATGGCAGGACAACGCAGGATACGCCGCTACGGAGAGCACTGTCAGGGGATTTTTGGACGTGTTATCCGGCTTGCAACATCTCTCTACGGTGGAATTGGATGCCTGGGGCAGAGACAAGGGTGAGCCGGCCAGTGGCGAGGTTTTCCCACTATGGGGCCGTAGACTCGAACTATGCCCAAAGGACAACGACGCGCGTATGGCAAGGGGGAACTGCATTTCATCACCTCAGTGTGCTTCCAGCGGCAGCCGAAGCTGGCCGACCCGAAGCACCGGGCGCTCTTTCTGCAACTGCTGGAACAGATCGCGGGGAAGTTCGCCTTCGAGGTGCGCGGGGTGGCGCTCGAAGACGATCGCTTTCACCTGCTGATGACTGAGCCGACACGAGATACGGCGGATCACGCGGTGGAGATGCTGCGCTCCCGTTACGGCCGCCGCTACAACACTTCTGCGCGCTCGGACGAGCAGGTGTGGGAGACGAAGTGGACGGATACGCATGTGGTGGGCGAAGAGGCATTGGCTGCTCGGCTACGCTTCCTTGAGAGTGTGGAAGCAGGCGAGACGCGCGAGCGTGCAGAACGCTGACGGGTCACGTTACCCTCCCCCCTCCGGCACCGGATGATGGTCCGCAAGTCTTTTCGATTCAGCTAGTTGGTCGTCTTCCCGATAGCCAAATATGTCCAATCATTGGACTTAGCTGTTAAATATGTCCAGCGCAAGGAGTTAGTAACTCGTTCGCCAGCCTAGCTAGGTTTTTCTAAGTGACATCCTGATTCAAGAGTAGCAATTTCCACCGGGTAGATACGCCACCTATTCCGAGGTGGTCCTTGCCATTTGCGGCGAAGTGGTCCAACTCGGGATGGAGTGGGGCGGGATAGTGTGGGCTGCGCGAGTTAGTGTGGCGGCTTGCGGCGGGAGGGTGTGAAGGGATGACGACGAGCCGGGCTCTGCCCAGGATGGGTGTGCACGTCTTCAGCGCGGCGGCGATGGCGCTGGGGCTGGTGGGTCTGGTGTGGGGCGACTTCGCCGATGTGTGGCAGCCGGTGCCGGCGGATTTTCCGCATCGCACGCTGCTTGCATACGTGGCGGCGAGCTGCTTCGTGCTCTTCGGGGCGGGACTGGAGTGGCCGCGAACGGCAAAGACGAGCGTGGTGGTGCTGATGGCGCTCTCTCTCGGGGCGGGGCTGCTGTGGCTGCCGCGCATTCTCAGTTATCCGAAGATCTATGGGACGTGGGCCGGGTTCTTCGAACAGTTCTCGGTGGCGGCAGGCGGATTGGTCCTGCTGGGCGAGCTCTGCGGAGGAGCGCGCGGCGAGAGGATGTCGCGGATCGGGACGATCCTGTTCGGAGTTTGCGCGGTGTCGTTCGGGTTGGCACATTTCACGGCGATCCCGCAGACGGCGGCGATGGTGCCGGGATGGATCCCGCCGGGGCGGCTGTTCTGGGCGTGGGCGACGGGCGTATTTCATCTGCTGGCCGGCATCGCCATCGTGACCGGCGTGCTGGCGCGTCTCGCGTCGCGCCTGCTGACGGCGATGCTTGTGGGTTTTGGGCTGCTGGTGTGGCTGCCCACGTTATGGACGGCGCCGCATGCGCACATCTCGTGGGCGGGGAACGCGGTGAACCTGTCGCTGACCGGGGCGGCCTGGGTGGTGGCGGACTGGTTCGATAGCCTCAACTGGGTCGAGTCCATTACATGGCGGCCTCGATACGCTCGCGATGGTTCGGGGGTTTTTTCATTTGTGCCGAAGACGGTGCCGTGGCGCCGTCAGGCAGGTGGCAGGTAGAACAACAGGTCAAGCGAAGGCGGCTTGATGCCCTGCGCGGGCGTGCACGTCTTCAGCGCGGGGTTTTGACCTGCGCGACATCGGCTTTGGCGCAGGCTCCTCATCCATTTCCACGGTGCCAGGCCTTTTTCTTTGACTCTCTCTCGAGAGAGGCTCATAATCCGTTGCGGTTTGGAGAGCCCAGCGCTCTCGCTACCACGCGTCCAGCGACCTTCTGTGGTGCCCCGCCCACTGTCGCTTCCTTCTACGCGATGACCGTATTTCCGTCCAGGCCCGGGCTACAGGCACACGGGGCTCCTCAACTGCTGAAACGAACTCGCCATCCACGTCCACTGCCGCTCCGAGACGCAGCAGCGGAGGGCTTGGCACCACCAGGAGGCACGATGATGAAGTCTGTTCGCTTCGCCCACGCGCTGTTCGCGGCGCTGGCCACCGCACTACTCAGTAACCCACAGACAATGTTGGCCCAACAGAACTGGCAGGCGACAGTAGGCGCCCAAAACGGAGATAAAGCGCATCAGGCGCTGGCCTTCCTTCCCAATGAGTTCTGGATTCACGCAGGAGACACCATTACCTGGACGGCGACCGCAGACGATATTCATACCGTGACCTTCCTTACGGCGACACAGGTCGTGCCATCATTCCAAGCTGGCTGCCCTGGCTATACGCCGAGCGGCTCTTCATTCGACGGATCCACCTGCGTGAGCGCACCGCCGCTTGCGAAAGGCCAGACCTATGCAGTGGTCTTCCCGAAAGCCGGCAACTATAAGGTGGAGTGCCTGGTCCACAACTACATGACCGGAACCATCCACGTTCTGGATACCTCACTGCCTCTTCCGCATGGTCAGGATTTCTACAATGACCAGGCTGCTGCGCAGACCAAGCATTTGTTCGAAGAAGGCGAGAAACAGATGCGCATGAATCATGACGACGATTCCGTGCGCGTTTACTCCCATCACAGGAACGTCACCGCTGGCTATGGCGAGGTGTTGGCGACTGCCGGCGGTACGCAGGTCGGATCACTGGTGCGCTTTTTGCATGGGACGATTCAAATCCACGAAGGCGATACAGTCGAATGGAGCAATCTAGACCCGCAGGAGCCGCACACGATCACCTTTGGGACGGAGCCAGCGAATCCATTCCCGCCTTCTCCGAACGTGACTGTGGATGCGGACGGAGTTCGGCATGCCACGATCGATGCCATCTCGGACAGTGTGCACTCGGGATTCATCGAGGCCACATTCCAAGACTTCCCCGGACTGATCTCCGAGAATCCTCTGGATCACACCCGTTTCCGCATCACCTTCACCGAGGTGGGCACCTATCCATACCGATGCGTGCTGCATGACAATCTGGGGATGACGGGCACTATTGTCGTCCTTCCGTAAGCAGGGAATGCTGGTCGGCTTGCTTTTAGCGTTTGCGCCGTCAGATGAGCCCGGCTCTGAAGGCCGGGCTTTTCTTCGTTGAGAACTGGTTCCT
>JAOAPJ010000451.1 GCA_025462805.1 Acidobacteriaceae bacterium | reverse complement strand
GGAGGACTTTGCCGAGCAGAATGTATGGCCCGGTCGAGGTCGGCTCCAATAGCACTGCGCGGTTGAGTGCCTGCTGCGCCTTCTCATACTCCCCTGCTCGCACATAGGCATCGCCGAGTCGGTCATAGACGCCGCCGTAGAGGGGGTTCAGCGCGCGCTCCTGCTCGAACTCGGAGATGGCGTCGGCCCCGCGGGATTCGGCGAGTGCGATCTCACCGAGCAGTTCATGTACCAGGGGCATCTTCGGATTCAAGGCGAGAGCTTTGTGCGCGGCCGAAATCGCGACAGGGGTGTACTCGCGGCGGAAGAGCAACCGGGCTGCGAGCAGGTAGGACTCTGCGCTCTCCGGCGGAAAGCCGTACTGGGCTGCGAAGGACCGGCGAGCATCGTCATAGCGCCGCGTGTCCATGTAGCAGAGACCCAGCACGTAGTCTCCATCGACGTTCGCGCTGGCCACTGCACCATGCGCCCGTTCCAGCAGGGGCACCGCCTCAGCAGGCTTGCCCATGCGGAAGAGGGTGACACCCTGCATCTGGGTGGCTTCAACGTCCTTGGGATCCTGCGACGCGGCCCGTGCAAAGGCTGTTTCTGCTTCAGGAAGCTTGTTCTGCTGGTAGAGCGCAAGGCCGCGCAGCTTCTCGACGTCCGGGGGCTCGGGCGTCTGCACCGCCAGCTTGCTCAATTCCCGGAGTGCCTCTTCCGAGCGCCCACCCTCGACCAAGCGGCGAGCCTCCGTGATGGAGCTTGGCGGGATCGCGGAGTTGGAGCCAGGAGTCGAAGCGGTCTGGTCAGCGACGGTAGTGGACGCTGTCTGTGCTGGAGCGTTCCCCGTGCAGAGAAGGAGCGCGGAGACCGCGAGGGGAGCGGTACGCCGAATGAACAAGGACAGCAACATCATGGATCACTCTATTGAAAGAAGCGGGGAAAAAGAAGCGAGGAGAGCGGAACGCTCTCCTCGTGGGTAGGTATGCGGATCAGGTTAGAACTGCAGGCGTACGGAGAACTGCAGCTGGCGGGTTGGGAACTGGCTGCCGAACAGGCCGCCAATATTCTGATCGCCGTTGTCGATGGAACCGCCGGGATTTCCGAGGCTCATGTGGTTGAAGGCGTTGTAGGCATCCATACGGAACTGTGCGAAGAGCGACTCATGTATCGGGAAGTTCTTCTGCACTGCGATATCGGAGTTGAAGAAGTTCGGGCCGAATACGCCGTTCCTCCCTGCTGTACCGATCTGGTCCAGCGCGCTAGCGGTAAAGCCCAGGAACGGCTGCTGAGTCAGCGGCACAGTGGCTCCGTGGAATGCGAGGCGGTTGTGATTGGTCGTGTTCAGCTTGCCGATGTGCAGTTTCAGGTTCTTCGAATTGCCGTTCGGGTAGCAAGGTGCACTGCCGGGAACGGAAGCGCTGCATTCCTGGTAGCTGAGTGTGAAGGGCAGACCGCTGGCATAGGTCACCACTGGGCTGATCTGCCATCCGCCGATCACCTCATCGATGTACCCGGGAACGGTCGAAGCGAAGGTATGATTCCGGCCGAAGGGCAGCTCATAGCTGCCGTAGGCCACGAGCTGCTGCTCGCGTTGGAAGTCATCCCGGCCTTTGCCAGCCTGCTTGTTCCACGTCGCATAGGTATTTTGGAAGTTGACCGAACGCTGCCACGCATAATTGGCATTGAACGTCAGCCCCTTGGTGAACTGCTTCGCCACACTAACCTGCAGGGCATTGAAGTGGGTGTCCTGATCATCGCCGTAGTACGCGATGTTCGTGTTCCACCCGCAGGCTCCGGGGGCAAGACCAGCAATGGCCGGCTGCGTGTAGTTCGTGTCCTGGCAGGCTTGGAGCGTCCCTCCGTAATAACGTTGCAGAAGCGAAGAGTTGTTCGTTCCATTGTCCGGATAGATGCCCAGGGCGTTTGGCGTAGCGGCGCCCTCAGCCGCCGCAGTCGTGTAGTGGAGTGTCTGTCCGTTGATGCTGAACTGCGAGGGCAGGAAGATGCCAGCCTCGTTGGGGTTGGTGTTATTGCCGTTACCCGAACTCAGCGTGTGCGTTCCCTTGTTGCCCACATAAGCCATGGTCACGGACAGCGTGGGAGTAATGGATCGCTGGATGCTCAGGTTCCACGCATCGATCGTGGGCAGCCGGAGCGGATTGGGGCGGGCCTTCGAGGTCACACTGAAACCAGGATTCGGCAGCAGACCGTTTGCCGGAACCGGGGTCACGGGAGGCAGGCCCGGGCCTTGAGCAAGCGTGAATGCGAAAGAGTTGGGACCACTCGGCTGAGCGATCGACTGGTTGGTCAGAACCGGAAGGTTCTGGGTTGAGACATGGCCGAAGATCGAGCCGAAGACGCCCAGGTCGAAGCTCCGTCCATAACCTGCGCGGATGACGGTCTTGGGGTTGAGCTGGTAGGCGGCACCGATGCGGGGCGAAAGCGCCTTGTACGAGGGGTTCCACCCCATGTTCGTCCCGATGTTTCCGTATCCGGCGACCTGCAGGTAGCCGGTCTTCAAGTTCAGGAGCGCACCATTGCCCTTGCCATTGACCGTCTCCGGGTAATACAGCTCATCCCGGAGGCCGAGGTTCAGTGTCAGGTTCGGGGTTACGCGCCAGGTATCCTGCGCATAGAAGAAGAGCCTCTTCTGGAATTCCTTCGCGTTCGTGGAGGTGCTGGCATAGCGCTGAAAGGCGGTTACCTCTCCCAGCACAAAGGTCGCAAATCCCAGGCCGCCGACCTGAGCTGCCGGGCTGGAGGTCGGCCCGACACCGAAGCCAAATTGACCCGCGCGGTTGTTGTCGCTCGGCACGCGCAGGTTGCGCGCGTAGCGGAGGTCGGCGCCAAATTTGATCGAATGATTGCCGATGATCTTGGTCCAGTTGTTGACGATCTGGAACTGGTCCTCGCGCTCCTTCAAAGGGCAGTTGCAGCGGTTCACGTTCAAGCCGCTGCCGTACTGCGGACCCACACCAGAGCCCTGGCCCGACGAGCCTAAGCCGGTGCGGCCTGGATCCTCAATGTTGAACGCCGCAGCGCCGCTGGTGATGGGGTCGCCCAAGTTTGAACCTGGAATATTCAGACTAGTTTGGAGATTCGTGCCCTGGTCATACTTGCTGGTGCCAATGTTGTAACGGTAGTAGCCGACACGGAAGTCAGTCAGCAGGGTGGCATTGATCGCCATGTCCGCGCCCGCGGCAAGGCTGTCGTTCGCGCCTACCGAGGTACCGCCAAAGCCAGCAAGACCGAACCCAGTACCACCCGCAGGCCCGAAGATGGTCGTGCCCGTCAGCGTATCGGTGAAGCGGCTGAACCTGCCAAAGGCATGGATCCTCTGGGTGACCTGCATATCGCCGCGAACATCCCACTGGTCCGCGTTGAAGATACCCTGACCGCTGGCCGAGTAGTTACTCGCGAGACCCGTGGTGCCCGAGGCGCCATTCGGGGCAGTCGTCGGGGTATATGGCTGAAGTAGCTTGAAGAGCGCCAACGCCTGCGGGGAAAGCCGTGCGGCCGGAATCACGTTGCCGGGGAAGGGCAGACCGGTAGTCTGGTCGTAGATAACGCCGCTCGCGCCCTGCTGCGCCGCGTATTGGCTGAAATCGCAGCCCGCGATGCCACTGGGCCCAACCTGAGTACCCAGGCAGGAGTTCAGCAGCAGGGTCGTCGGTACGGTTTGCGTGCCCGATATGCCCTGGCGCTGCCGCTGGCCCTGATAATCGCCGAAGAAGAAGGCGCGGTCCTTCAGGACCGGGCCGCCGATCGACCCGCCGAATTCGTTATAGAGACCGCCCGGAATCAAGTTGCCTACCCGGTTCGGAGTGGCAGGACTGGGCGACTGGGTGAATGGGTTGCGTGCCAGGTTCGCGTTGCTGCGCCGGTAGTCATAGGCGCTGCCATGGAAGTTGTTGGTACCTGACTTGGTCTGCGCCGTCACGACGGCAGACACGGCCTTGCCGAACTCTGCGTCGAAGTTTTGCGTGGCGATCTTCGACTCAGTGACCGCGTCGAGCGCCGGATTCACGACGATGATGCCGAGAATCGGGTCCTGATTGTCTGTGCCGTCCAATTCGAAGGCAGTGCCACCGAAGGCCTGGCCGTCGATCTGGATCTGCTGGCTGGCCTGCGGGTTCTCGCTGGCGGCATGGCCCCATCCGAGCTGCTGCGCGCCAGGAAGGAGAAGTTGCAGGCTGGTAA
>JAOAPJ010000413.1 GCA_025462805.1 Acidobacteriaceae bacterium | reverse complement strand
GCATCGGATCCTTAAAGGTTCGCTTTAACAATGTCTTCGGCTACTACATCGAGATCACCAAGGCCAACCTCAAGGCCGTGCCCGCCGACTACGAGCGCAAGCAGACCCTGGTGAACGCGGAGCGCTTCACCACTCCGGAGCTGAAGGAGTACGAGACCCGCGTGCTGACCGCGCACGAGCGGGCCATCGAGATCGAGCGCCGTCTCTTTGCCGAGTTGCGCGCCACGATTCTTGCGGCGGCGCCACGCATCCGCAAAAGCGCCGCCGTGGTTGCGGAACTCGACCTGCTCGCCAACTTTGCGCACGTGGCCGCGATGCGGAACTACACCCGCCCCGTGGTCACCGAAGAGTGCGTCCTGGAGGCGGCCGGGGCACGCCACCCCGTGGTCGAGTGCCGCATGGAGGAGAACGCCGAAGGGCGCTTCGTCCCCAATGACCTCTACCTCTCTACCGAGGGACCCGCCGTCCTGCTGCTGACCGGTCCGAACATGGGGGGCAAGTCAACCTATCTTCGCCAGGCTGCGCTGCTGGTCATCCTCGCTCAGATGGGCTGCTTCGTGCCCGCTACACGCATGCGCTTCGGACTGGTGGACCGCGTGTACACGCGCATCGGCGCCAGCGACAACGTCGCGCGCGGCCGCTCCACCTTCATGGTCGAGATGACCGAGACCGCCACCATCCTGAATACGGCGACCCGGCAGTCGCTGGTCCTGCTGGACGAGATGGGCCGCGGCACCGCGACCTTCGACGGCCTCTCGCTCGCCTGGGCCACGCTCGAGTACATCCACGGTCGCATCGGCGCGCGCACTCTCTTCGCCACGCACTACCACGAGCTCACCCTTCTGGCCGAGCAACTGCCGCGCCTCAGCAACCTGCGGGTCGCCGTCAAGGAGTCGCCCAGCGGGATCGCCTTCCTCCACTCGATCGAGCCCGGTGCCGCAAGCAAGAGCTACGGCATCGACGTGGCACGGCTCGCCGGGCTGCCCGCGTCGGTCATCGACCGGGCGCGCCGTGTCCTCGCGCAGCATGAGAAGTCCGAGAAGCGCAACGTAGCACTCGAAGCAGAAGACGCCTCGGCGCCGGTCCAGCTCACCATCTTCACCCCGCTCTCGCAGCGCATCCTCGACCGGATCACCGAACTCGACACCAACAGCCTCACACCTCTCCAGGCCTTGAACCTGCTCGAGGAGTTGAAGACCGAGATACGGGTCGCGGCAAACCCTTCGGCAACAGACACGAAGCCGCTACCATAGGGACGCATGAGCCTGCGCCAGGACGTCGGTCAGCTCCTCCTTGTTGGACTCTCCACCACCAGCCTCCACGCCACCGAGCGTGCGTGGCTCCGTCTCATCCGCCCTGCCGGCGTCGTGCTCTTCCGCCGCAACATCGAAGAGGCCGCGCAGACGCACGCCCTGCTCGAAAGCGTCGACGCTCTGGTCAATGACGGGCCGCTGTTCCGGGCAGTCGACGTAGAAGGCGGGCTGGTCGATCGTCTGCGTGACCTGATCGCACCGATGCCTGCGCCAGCTGCCGTCGCTGCTACGGGAAACAAGAAGCTGATGCGAGACCACGGTTTTCTCATAGGCTCCGAGTTACGGCTCCTCGGCTTCAACCTAGCCTTCGCTCCGGTGCTCGACCTGCGCACTCCCTACTCGGCCGAGGTGATGCGCACCCGCGTCGTCTCCGCCGATCCGCGACGCGTTATAACCTATGCCGAGGCCTTCCTTACCGGCCTCAGCAAGGCAGGCGTGCTCGGCTGCGGCAAGCACTTCCCCGGCCTTGGGGGCGGGGCGCTGGACTCCCATCACTCCACGCCGGTGATCGATCGCCCCTGGAAGCAGCTCTGGGAAGAGGACATGCTGCCGTTCCGCAAGCTGCATCGCGCGCTGCCCTTCATGATGGTCTCGCACGCGACCTACCCGGAGGCATTTGGCAAGGCAGACACGGCCGCGCTGCCCGCATCCATCTCGCACGCCTGGATCGAGCGCACCCTGCGCCACAAGATCGGCTATCGCGGCCTCATTGTCTCCGACGACATGGAGATGGGCGGCATCCTGCACTATGCACCGATGGAGCAGGCTGCCGTCGCGGCCATCGCCGCAGGCACGCACCTGATCGAGATCTGCAAGGATCCTGCGCTCGTGCTCACCGCGTACGAAGCCATCCTCACTGAAGCGGAGCGCTCACGCACTTTCCGCAACGTCGTCGAGCAGGCTGCTGAGACCGTCCGCACCCAACGCCAGCGCTTGTTACGTCAAACGAATGCCGGGCCCGCACCCAACCCGGAGCAGCTTGGCAGAATGCGCGAGGCTGTGCTGCGATTCACCAGCGACGTCGTGGCCCAGAGCTCACAGGTCAACGCGTGAGCGGATCTGCGAGCAGAGCATCCATGAGCAAGGCCCAATGACGAACCCGTCGATGCTGGTAGCAGGCATCATGAGCGGAACCTCTGCCGACGGCATCGATGTCGCGCTCTGCCGGATCGCGCGCTCACAACGTCACGCGGCATCTGCTCCGAAGATCGAATTGGTGCGTCATCGTGCATTCCCTTTCGCTGCCCCGTTGCGCCGCGCAGTGCTGGAAGCCCAGGACGCGCAGAACACTTCGGCCGCCGAACTTGCCCGATTGAACTGGCGGCTCGGGGAAGCGTACGGCGACGCAGTGCAAGCCGCCGCACAGGGCTACGTGCTAGACCTGGTCGGCTGCCACGGCCAGACCATCTACCATCAGGGCGCCGCCGCTCCCTATGCCGGGCGAAGCTTCGCCTGCACCTGGCAACTGGGCGAGCCGGCTCTGATCGCCGCAGCGGTCGGCGCGCCGGTCGTCTCGAACTTCCGCCCGGCAGACATGGTCGCCGGCGGGCAGGGCGCGCCGCTCGTGCCGCTACTCGATGCAACGCTCTTCGTACATCGGCGCCGCGCACGCGTGCTGCAGAACCTCGGCGGCATCGCTAACCTAACCGTCCTGCCGGCCGGCGGCGCACTGGATGCCGTGCTCGCCTTCGACACCGGGCCCGCCAACATGGTGATCGACGCACTCGCCCAGCGGCTCTTCTCGAAGCCCTACGATCGCGGCGGGCGCCTCGCCGCCGCGGGCACGCCGAACGAAGCAGTTCTCTCTGCCCTGCTGCGCGATCCCTACTACCGCCGCGAGCCGCCCAAGAGCGCGGGCCGCGAGCAGTACGGCGCCGCGTTTGTCGATCGCATGCTCGCCCTCGTCAAGAAGGAAGACCGGCTTCTCTCGCTCGCCCGCAAGCCGGGCCTCTCCTCGCATGACATCCTCGCCACCGCAACCGCCCTGACCGCCCGCACGATCGGGCTCGCCTGGAAGCAGTTCGTCGCGCCCCGCATCGGCAGCGCAGAAGCCGATTACATCGTCGCCGGCGGTGGCGCGCGCAACGCCACTCTGATGCGCATGCTGGGCGAAGTGCTTGCGCCCTTTCGCGCCCGAATCCAGACCACAGACGACTTCGGCATCCCCTCCGAGGCGAAGGAGG
>JAOAPJ010000402.1 GCA_025462805.1 Acidobacteriaceae bacterium | reverse complement strand
AGCCCGCAGGCCGCGGCCGAAAGCCCGGCCGCCTCTACCTGAACGAGATCAACACCCTGCCCGGCTTCACCTCCATCAGCATGTATCCCAAGCTGTGGGAAGCGTCCGGCCTCAAGTACTCCGACCTTATCGATCGCCTCATCGAGTTGGCTCTCGAGCGGCGCGCCGAGCGGGATCACACCCAATACAGCCGCTGATTCATCAAGCCGGCTTGGCTGCTGCTTGCATCTGCGGCGACCAGCGTTGCTTCCGGCGCAGGAATGCCTCTTCGAAGGAAATGCGGGACAGGTAAGCAATCAAGACCGACACTGTCGCGCCGACGAGCCCCCGCAGAAGCTCATTCCCGAAGTGCGGAGGCGCCGCCATCAGCCGCGTATTCGCGGTGAAGCGCTCATATAACGCATAGACGAACGAGTGCACCAGGTACAGTCCGTAGCTGATGTAGCCAAGGAAGGCCAGGCCGCGAGCTGCCAGGTTGCGGGGCGCCTGGCCACGGTTCTGTTCCATCGCCAGCAGAAGCAGGCTTACGTAAACGGCACAGAAGGGAAGCAAATGGCACGCGTTCACCGCGGCCGCCGTCGTGGGGTTCAGCTTCACCTGCTCCAGATGCCACACTACGGCGATTCCAACAACGCCCACTGCCAGTAGCGCACGCCGGATCAACCGGCTATTCTCGCGGTGCAGTGTGCCGCGGCGCACTGCGATCGCCACCAGCGACCCATACAGTAGATAGTCTGCATTGTCCCAGGTCTTGTAATAACGGTCAGCGTTCGGCCACCAGATCGCCAGAGACAGGCGCAACAGCACGGTCGCTACGCACACCGCGACGCTGATCTGCTGCAGACGGCGCAGTCCGCACCTGCGCACTACCCAGGGCCACAGTAGATAAAACTGCTCTTCGACCGCCAGTGACCAGAGCGAGCCATATTCACTGTCCCTGGCGCCAACCAGCTTTGCCATGTTCGCGATGTAAAGCAGACACGCGAGCACGAATCGCCAGCTAATCACCTGGGCCAGCTTCAGCACCGCCAGCATCAGCAGATAGGCAGGCAGAATGCGCAAGGCGCGATGGATATAGAAGCGCCTCATGGCGCGCGGCTTCTCACGATTGTCGATGAGAATCCCCGTGATCAGAAAGCCGGAGAGTACAAAGAACAGGTGAACGCCAGTGGAGCCATAGCTGGCAACCCGCACCAGCAAGCGTGGAAGGCCTTGCCAGGCCAGCCAGCTCAAATTGCCCGCGATGCCGTGATAACAAAGAACCGCAAGAATAGCGGCGCCTCGCAAGACATCCAGTCCAGGAATGTACCCGCGATACCGGAGAGCTTCAGCTCTCTTCGCCGTGTCCGTAACGCCGGCCGGTGCGCTCGCGTCTTTGATAATGATGCCTATCACTTCTCTCAATGCGTCTCACGGTAGCAGAATCGGTTCGCCGCCGACAGATGGAAAGAGTAGCCCCGGAACAACGCAGCACAGCCTGGTGTCTGCAGGACAGACGCCGCCTCGCCGCGCAGCGTAAACTTCCCTTCGAGACGATTGCCATGACCCTGCTCGACGCTCCCTCGTTCAACGTCGCCCGCGCGCGCAAACGGCGCAACATCATCCTCGCAAGCATCGCCGGACTCGTCGTCCTCGGCATCATGGTCTGGGTCTTCTGGAACTGGCCCGCCGAGCACCGCGTCAATCAGTTCTTTGCCGCCCTCGAGCAGCAGCAGTTCGAGAAGGCCTACGGCATCTGGAATCACGATCCCAACTGGCAGCAGCACCCGGACAAGTACAAGACCGGCTACCCCTACAATCGCTTTCTGGATGACTGGAGCCCGAACGGCGAGTACGGGAAGATCACCAGCCACAAGGTCCTCTACGCCACGTCGAGCTTGGGCAACAATACCCTGCTGGCGGTCGAGGTCAACGGGCGCAGAACGCCCGTCACGCTCGGCGTACAGAAAGGGGTGATCGGCTTCACCCCGTTCTCCCTCACGCCGCAGAAGGGCACCTTCGGCCTCACCTACTGGCAGATCAGCTACCAGTAAGCGCCTCCGAGCGGAACCGGACTCTGCTCAGCGCTCTAGCTGCTCAGCGCCTTTTCGAGACTGGCCGCGTCCTCCACGTTGACGCACTTCTGCGCACGGTCGATCTGCCGCAGAAGCCCGGTCAGCACCTTGCCTGGCCCCACCTCGACAAAAAGGCTGCCACCCGCGTCGATCATCCTGCGCATCGACTCCACCCAGCGCACCGGCGCCGTCACCTGCCGGACCAGCAGATCGCGCTCCTTGCCGCCGTCCTTTGTCACATCAGCGGTTACGTTTGCCACGATCGGAAACCGCGGATCGTGGACCTTGACCGCCTTCAGCACCTCGGCCAGGCGATCCTGCGCCGGCTGCATCAGCGCGCAATGGAAGGGTGCGGAGACCTGCAGCGGAACCACCTTCTTCGCGCCCCGCTCCTTCGCCAGCTCGCTCGCCCGCGCCACGCCCGCGGTACTGCCGGAGATCACGATCTGTTCGGGTGAGTTCAGGTTCGCCGGCGAAACCACCTCGTTAGTCTCCTTTGCGGCCGCCTCGCACACCGCGCGAACCGCATCAGCATCCATCCCCAGGATGGCGGCCATCGCGCCCTGGCCTTCCGGCACCGCCTCCTGCATGAACTGCCCGCGCGAGCGCAGCGCACGGATGGCATCGGCAAAGCTCATCACTCCGGCCGCAGCGCACGCCGCGTACTCGCCCAGCGAGTGGCCCGCGACGATCTGCGGCTCGATGCCGCGCGACGCCAGCACGCGATAGGCAGCCATCGATACCGCGAAGATCGCCGGCTGCGTGAACTCGGTCTGCTTCAGTTGCTCGGCCGGCCCCTCGAAGCACAGCTTCGACAGCGAGTAGCCCAGCGCAGCATCGGCCTC
>JAOAPJ010000379.1 GCA_025462805.1 Acidobacteriaceae bacterium | reverse complement strand
CACTGGATCTGGCAGCGCGGCCCTTGGATCATGGTGGATCGCAGCAACGGCCACGTTACGGCGATGAAGCTGCCGGACTACGATCCCGCTGTCTCGAATGTCGTCTGGTTCCGGGACTACGCGGCATACTGTGGCCTGAACAGCGGCGGCCATCAGCTTTATGCGGTGGTGGCTCAGGTCGCCGCCCGGCGGCCAATTCTGGCCAAGAAGATCGGTCCCTGGACCCCGACTCCCCCAACCCCTGGCGCCCCGGCCGAACAAGCCTGCGCCAAGGCAAGCTGGCAACGAGATCCCTTACGGGTCAGCTTCAGTCCCACCGGGTTCGCCGAGCCGATGAGCTTCGATCTGCTGGGCTTCTCCGCCGTCCTGGTGGAGGACGGCGACACCGACGACAACGGCGGCTCGGGCAGCAACTGAGCTAGGTCTTCCTCCTGTCCCGCATCGGCGTAGCATCGCAGCAGGGGTAGTTTTCGTGGAATCCTTCGACGAACTTCTGCAGATGGCCGGGTCCGCTCATGGTCATCTCTGTGCCGGGCAAATTCTTGGCGTCCGGATGGCCATGCTTGGCTGCCAGCGGTTGGGTATTGCGGAACCGCGAGGGCGGGACCGCAAGCGCCTGGTCACCTACATCGAGATCGACCGCTGCGCCACGGACGCGATCGGTGTCGTCACCGGCTGCCGCCTGGGCAAGCGCGCCCTGAAGTTCCGCGACTGGGGCAAGATGGCGGCTACCTTCGTCGATCTGGCGGACGGACGCGCCCTACGCATCGTAGCCCGCGAATCCTCGAAGGAACAGGCGCGCGCCCTCCACCCCGAAATCGAGAACAAGAACCAGCAGCAGATGCTGGCCTATCGCGAGCTGCCGGATGCCGATCTGTTCACCGAGGAGTGGGTGCGGGTCGAACTCCCCCCAAAGGAGCTCCCCGGTTTCAAGGGGGAGCGCGTGGCCTGCACGCGCTGTGGCGAAGGCATCAACTACGATCGCTTCGTCGAGCGCGACGGGCAGCGCCTTTGCCAGGGCTGCGCCACGCCTGAACAGCGCTATTACCAGCCATTATCTTGAACACTACGAAATCGAACGGGTAGGAGACGGCGCGATCGGGGGTCTCGGCAGCGGGAGCTAGGCCCCGAGTGCCTGCTCGACGGCCCGAGCGGCTCGGAAGACCGTACTCTCGCCGAAGTGCGGACCGAGGATCTGAGCTCCAATCGGTAGCCCTTCCGTCGAGGCGCCACAAGGCACGGATATGCCGCAGATGCCGGCAAGGCTGGCGGTGACTGTATAGATGTCCGCCAGATACATGGAGACCGGGTCATCCGTCTTCTCGCCCAGGCGGAATGCCGGGGTGGGCGCGACCGGAGTCACCAGCACATCCACGATGGAGAACGCCTTCAGGAAGTCCTCGGTCAGCACGCGGCGAACCTGCTGCGCCTTGCGATAATAGGCGTCGTAGTAACCGGCGCTCAGCACATACGTGCCGAGCAGAATGCGGCGCTTGACCTCAGGGCCAAAGCCCCGGTCGCGTGTCTTCCGGTACATCTCTGAGAGCGTGTCGGCGTCCGGGGCGCGATATCCGTAGCGGACGCCGTCGAAGCGCTCCAGGTTCGCGCTGGCTTCGGCCGTAGCCAAGACGTAGTAAGTCGGCACTGCGTAGCGGGTATGCGGCAGGGAGACCCGCGTGATGGTGCAGCCCTGCGACCGTAGTGCACCGATCGCCTGTTCGACCGCCTGCTTCACCTCCGGGTCGAGCCCCTCAGCGAAGTACTCGTCGGGGATCCCCACGCGCAGCCCGGCGACTGGCTGCTTCAGCTCCGCCACATAATCCGGAACCGGCTGCTTTGACGAGGTTGCATCCAGCGGATCGTGGCCAGCGATGACGCCCAGGACCCTCGCCGAATCCTCGACGGTGCGGCTCAGCGGCCCGATACGATCCAGCGATGAGGCGAAGGCGATCAGCCCGTAGCGCGACACACGGCCATAGGTAGGCAGCACGCCCACCACCCCACAGAAAGAGGCCGGCTGGCGAATGGAGCCGCCGGTATCGGTGCCCAGCGTCGCAGCTGCCATCTCCGCGGCCACAGCGGCTGCGGAACCGCCGCTGGAACCTCCGGGGACCCGGCCGGGCGCAACCGGATTCTGCACGGGGCCATAGGCCGAATTCTCATTCGACGAGCCCATGGCAAACTCATCGCAGTTCAGCTTGCCCACAATGACCGCGCCGGCAGCCTTCAGCCGGCGTACCGCCGTGGCCGTGTACGGGGGCGTATAGCCTTCGAGGATGCGGGACCCTGCGGTCGCAGGCTGCCCCTCCATGGTGATTACGTCCTTGATCCCCACCGGGACGCCCGCAAGTGGCCCCAGGGGGTCGCCTCGCTGCGCCGCCGCGTCCAGCGCGTGAGCGGTGCGCTGGGCGCTGTCCGCCGCGATTGAGAGAAAGGCGTTGATCTCCGGATTGCGTTCTTCGATCCGCTTGAGATAGCCGTTAACCAGGTCGGAGGCCTTCAGCCGTCCCTCGACCACGCCATCCCGCAGCTCACCGATCGAGATGGCGGATACCGCGGTGCCGTCAGTCACTGTGCTCATCGCTCAATCACTCGGGGAACCTTGAAGAAGACGCCGTCCGTGTCGGGGGCCGCGGCCATCACGGGTTCCCGGTCCAGGCTGGGCAGGCGAACATCCTCGCGCAAGGGGGTCTCCTGATCTGGACCGTTGGCGGCGCGCGAAGCCGAAAGCACCTCCGAGACCTGAGCCATGGGCGGGACATCCGTAACGTCCAGTTCGTTGAGCTGCCCTATGTACCCGAGGATGGCGTTCAAATCCCGCCGCATCGCTGGCAGCTCCTCAGGGGTGAGTTCGAGGTTGGCCAGCGTGGCTACCTGCTGGACCTGCTCTTCGGAGACTGTATGGGAGTGTTCAGTCATGAGTGCGCAAGCAAGATGAGGCCCAGCTGGGCCTCAATTGATTGATCAAAGTATAGCGCTCGCTGCGGGTGCTCCGGCCTGCCGTGCCTCGGGTTAGAGGATGGAAGCTGGCTGCGGCGGCTTGGCCTTGCTGCGGATCACACAGACCTGCGCGGTCCGCATCATCAGTGCCATGTCGGTGCGCAAGGTCGCCCGCTCTGCGTAGGCGTAATCGAGATTGGTCTTGTATGGGGTCAGCTTGTACTTGCAGAAGGCCTCGATCTGCTCCTCCGGAACCTGGCGCAGCATCTCCTCCTCGCAGCGGAAGACCAGAGTGGCGGCCCCGGTGATGCCGGGACGGAAGGGCATGTACTGCGTCTGACGATGCTGATGATCCGGCAGCTTCGGCCTTGGGCCGACCAGGCTCATATCTCCCATCAGGACATTGACCAGCTGGGGAAGTTCGTCCAGCTTGTAACGGCGCAGGACGCGGCCCACGGTTGTAATCCGGCGGTCGCCATGGCGGGTAACGGAGAGCCCCTTCTGCTGCGGGTCGGCCTCCATGGTGCGGAACTTGTAAATGGTGAAGAGCTGCCCCATTCGCCCGACACGCTGCTGGCGAAAGATGATCGGACCGGGAGAGCTCATCCGGACCGCGACTGCAAGCACTCCGAGCACCGGGGCAAAGAACAAGATGGCCAAGAAGGAGAGCGTCACGTCCATCACCCGGCGCCAGCCGGATAGGGACCACTCGCTGCCAATTGGAAACTCCGCACTCTCAAAGTCGAACGCTACCGCGGCGTTCAAACCGCCGCGTACCCGCTCCTCACGTACTGCAGCATGGCCGATATTCTTCGCTGTGTAGTCACTCCAGACAGACTGAACCGAGAGACTCCGGGAAGTTTCAAATGAACTCATCTAGTGTCCTTGAATACACTTCTGGGCCGGCGGTGCGGGCGCGTGGTGATGATTGCTTCCATCACTCGGCGCGGCGGATTCGATGCCGATCGCTGCGCTTTGCAGACGCGGCAAGTGTCGTTAATGCTGTTACTGAGGTGTGAGCTAATTTAGTCTAACCTCCCCCGCGCGTCGAGCCTAATGCCACTAAAGATACTGCCGCATGGACGACCCAAACCTCATGTGCTGAGTGCAAGTTGCCAATTATTTATGCACGTGCGATCAATGCGCTCGCCGTTACCTCTACACTCTCGTAACCCGCAGTCAATTTCCCATCTTTGGGCGCATCCCGGTAGCCTACTCCAAGGGATAGCATCCTTGTAACGTGCCGATAACGATACGGAAGCACTCCGCCTCGTTATCGAGCGTGCAATTCAATCTTAGTAAGGGTAGACGGCCTCAATGCCGAGGCGGGTTGCTGTGGTTCGGCAAACACCTGCGATCT
>JAOAPJ010000378.1 GCA_025462805.1 Acidobacteriaceae bacterium | reverse complement strand
AGGGCACCGCATCGTGCTCTTCATGGGCCGATTGCACCGAAAGAAGGGCTGCGATCTGCTCATCGACGCCTTCGCTGCCAGCCTTGCTGCCGATCCTGCATGGCGGCTAGTCTTTGCCGGGCCCGATGACGTTGCCTGGCAGAGTGAGCTCGCAGCCCGAGCTCAGGAGCTCGGGATCGCAGACCGTGTGGTCTGGACCGGTATGTTGCATGGAATGGAGAAGTGGAGCGCCTTGCGCGCAGCAGAGGTCTTCGCCCTGCCCTCCCACCAGGAGAACTTTGGCATCGCAGTTGCAGAGGCGCTCGCCTGTGGGGTCCCCGTGCTCATCTCTCGCGCCATCAATATCTGGCGCGAGATAGATACGGCCAACGCAGGCCTAGTCGCGCCGGATACCCTGGAGGGAACAACCGACCTGCTGCGGCGTTGGCAGGCGCTTCCTGATGCCGACCGGAAGGCCATGCGGCAGAACGCGAAAGCCTGCTTTACCCAACACTTCAGCATTGAGCAGAGCGCTGCACGACTGCTGCGCCTGCTCGAGCAGAATCAGGCAGCTCAATTGCGAGTCGGCAATTCACCCGATAGCACATCGGTTGAAACTGACGCGCCGATTCGCTGACCTGTGCGTTCGCCGCCTCGATATTCTTAATGGGTGTCCGTCTCGTTCCACAGAAAAGAAAGAATATCTGCGTCGTCCTGAATCTCCTGGGTCACGGATACGCCCGCGCTGTGTCCGCCCTTCAAGCTATAGTGCAGGACGATGGGACGATCATTGCCTGTGGCTGACTGCATCAACGCCGTCATCTTGCGTGCATGCAGAGGATCAACGCGTGTGTCGCTGTCGCCGGAGAAGAACATAATAGCTGGGTACTTCGCGGCCACCTTCACGTTCTGATACGGCGAGTAGGGACGGATGTACTCGTAATCCGCATTGTTGTCCGCAGAGCCATACTCCGTAGTCCACAGCCGCCCGAACAGGAAGTTCTGATAGCGGAGCATGTCGAGCAATGGGTAGCCGCACACGATCGCACCGTACAACTCCGGATGCTGGGTCATGGCGGCGCCCATCAGCAGTCCACCGTTCGATCGGCCCCAGATCGCCAGGTGCGGCACGTCTGTGTATCTCTCCGCGATGAGGTAGCGAGACGCTGCGAAGAAGTCATCGAAAACGTTCTGCTTCTTCTCGAACATGCCTGCCTTATGCCAATCTTCGCCATACTCGCCACCGCCGCGCAAGTTGGGCATGGCAAACCAGCCCCCTCGCTCCATCCACCATGCATACATGGCGCTCCATGCAGGCGTCAGGCTTACGTTGAAACCGCCGTAGGCGGTCATTAAAAGCGGCGTCTTACCGTTGCGTGGCATGCCCTTTTTGCCTGCGATAAACATCGGAACTCGGGTGCCGTCCTTCGAGGTGAAGAAGACTTGCCGCACCTCGTACTGCTCCGGGTGGAATGGCACCTTCGGCTGCGCGAAGATGCTGCTACCGCCGTTATTTGCCTGGTAGCGATAGATGGTGGGCGGCACGTTGAAGGAGGTGAAGCTGTAGAACCCTTCTTGCTCCAGGGGGCGTCCGAATGGAAGGGACGCGTCGCCGATGCCGGACAGCTTCAGCGTGCTCACCTGCTTTCCCTCGAGCGAGTAGATTGTGATCTCGCTCTTCACGTCAGCGAGCCGCTTCACGAAGAGCTTGCCGCCCAGTACGTCTGAGTTCTCGATAACGTCCTTGCCCTCAGGCACAACCGTCTGCCACTCCTTGGGTGACGTACCTGGATGCGCGCGCAGAATGTGACCATTCGGCGCGTCCATGTCTGTCTGGACGAGGAAGGTGTCACTCCCCGCATCGACCAAATTGAACCGGTTCTCAATGCCGTAGACGAGAGGGATCACCGACCCATCCGCTTGACGCAGGTCCTTCAGCAGGATGTCCTCTCGCTTTGCCGGAACACCGCGCGAGATGGTCAGGATAAGCCAGTTCCCATTATCCGAAACGCTGATTTGGATCAAGTCCAGTTCGCCCAATGGCTCGCCCCTGTACTCCTTCCCAAAGATCACCTTGTCGGCTGCTGGATCCGTCCCGAACGGATGCCAATAGACGAGTGTGCCCTCATGATGGAAGACCGCGTAATACAACCCCTTCTTGTCGGGGCTGATCTGCACACCCATGTAGCGCTGTGTCGGCAGTTGGTCGGTCAGATCGCGACGCGAGGCCACGTCCATGATGTGGATTGCCTGCTCGTCTGCACCGCCTTGGCGCACCCCATAGGCCATCAGGCCGCCATCTCTGGTTAGATCGAGGATGACGGCCGACGTGTTCTGGTCCGCGCTCAGCTTGGTCGCGTCAACTAGCCGCTCATCCGCGCCTTGCACTCCCCGGCGCAGGTAAATCGACTGCTGGTTTTCATTCGCAAGTCGCTTACGGAAAAAGTAGAGACTCTCTCGCTTGATGGGCGTCGAGTAAGTCTCCACCCTGATCAGCTTCTCTAGTTCTTGCTGAATCTGCGGCCGAATGGTCACCTGCTTGAGGTACTCATCCGTGTACGCATTCTGCGCAGTGATCCACGCGCGGGTCGCAGGATCGCCCTGTTTTTCCAACCAGCGGTAGTCATCCGCGATACTGTCACCATGCAGTGTGTCAACCACTGGATGCTTCGCCGTCTCCGGAGGTTCGGGCAGCACCACTCCATTGCCACCGCGCAACACGCTAGATCCCGGCTCCGGCGTATGCTGCCCGGGAACTGCTGTTACATTGTTGGTGCTATTGCCGGTGGTCTGGTTGGCTTCTTCCCCGCCGTGGCGGCGTGCCACCGAGCCCAAGTGGGACGAAGACTGCTGCTGCTGTTGCTGCGTTTGCGCCATCCCAAGGGCTCCCAGCATGGACATCAGCATCGCCGCGCCACATGTCATCCACCAACTCATAATTCCTCCTTGGGACGGAATTATGGTTATAACGCAAGCAGCGCAGAG
>JAOAPJ010000377.1 GCA_025462805.1 Acidobacteriaceae bacterium | reverse complement strand
AACACGAGGCTACCCTATCGGTGGCGTTCGCGGACACGAGCTGCCGTGACGTCGGTCAGGGACAAGTTAGCTGCGCCACACTCATCAGTGGGCCATCACCCGGAATGGCTACCTGGATTGTCACCATCCCAACCTGCCCCGGCACGCATTGCGCGATTCCACTCTGGTCAATCGTAGCCGTGGTGCTTGGACGTGCCGACCAAGCTGTCACCGGCAGTGGTGTAACTGTTAGGGGTGGCTTGTTATAGATCCCAACCGGAACAAACTGCACTCTGCCATTGGGGAAGTTTCTCGCGTCGGCAACTGCAGGACTCGCGGTAACAGATTGAAGCGTGCGGGGAACGCTGTTGCCACACCCCGCGCTGAAGCCCATGAGAGATAGTGCAAGAAACCGTCTACCCAGTTTCATACCAAGCTCCGCATTGCTCCCCGCCATCCTAGTCCTTCTCGCTTCCGGCCGTACTCATTGCAAACATCGCGACCGCGCGTCGTTCCCCTCGCAATCCGCTCAGGGATTTGTCTGCGGAGGAACGCGGAACGGATTCGGCACCTCAGTCGAAGAGTGACTCCCGTTCAGTCGGCTGCAGATCGCAAACTCCGCCTCCGCCTGCTTTGCCAGACCGCGGCGATGGTAGACCTGCCCCAGCTTGAAGTGGAGCGACGACGCATTCGGCGCCAGCCGCACCGCCTGCTCCAGCTCACGCTGCGCGCTGACCAGATCCCCCTTTACCTCATACGCGCGCCCCAACTGCTCCCGGACCTTCGCATTCTCCGGCGCCAGGCTTGCGGCCTGTGTCAGCGCGCGCACGGCTCCGTCCAGGTCGCCCTGCGTGGTCAGCAGATCACCAAGGTTCAGATAGGGCTGTCCGTCCATTGGATGCACCCCTTGCCAATCGATCGCGCGCTGGAATGCCGCCTTCGCTTCCTGGGTGCGCCCAAGCCCCTCATACGCCAGTCCAAGGTTGTCCACTGCCGCAATGTCCTGCGGCCGCAGCGCGAGCACGCGCTCGAAGCTCGTGATCGCCTCTTCAAAGCGATTCTCGTTGTACTTAGTCCTGCCCAGCAGATACCAGCCCTCCGCATCGCCGGGCTTCTGCGCCGTCACTTCGGTAAACCACTTATCTGCATCAGCAAAATCGTTCAGCAGGATATAGTCCGAGGCCACCACTCGCAGATCGTCCGCACTCGGCCGCTGCCACTGTGCACCTGCGGTATACGCGGCCAGCGACTCACGCGCCTTCTGCTCACGAAACAGCACATACCCCAGCATGAAGTGCGCCTCCGCGGAGGAGGGGTGCTGCTCCACATACCGCGACAGAGCAGCCTCTGCCTGAGTCAACTCGCCGTTACGGACCAGCGAGCGCGCCTCCTCCAGCGAAGTATCCACCGAGGCCGGTAGCGGCGTTCCCTGGTGCGCCGTCGCCGCGCAGCACAGCAGCAGAGCCAACCCCAGGCACCGGCCAGAGCGAATCATCGCGCTCCACCGGCCGGCTGCGTCCCGTCGCATGGCGTCATCTCGCCCACAGCGCGTCGCATCTCCTGTGACTCCGGGCTGTACACCAGCGCCGCATTCAACGTGGCGCGTGCCGCAGCCCCATCGCCGGCTAAGCACTGCACCCGGGCCAGATTCATCGCCAAGCCCGCAACGTCGCGGTTCGCCTCGAATGCCGGTTTCAGCAGAGCGATGGCCTCCGCGAGTCTGCCCTGCTTGGCTCGCAGCGTGCCCAGGTTGGACAGCGCCGTCAAGTCCCGCGGCTCTATCGTCAACACCTGCTGAAAGGCGGCCTCCGCAAGCTGACTCTCTCCCCGTTGCGCACTCAACGTGCCGAAGGCATCCAGCGCCTCCCGATCCGCGCCGATCCCGCCTCTCATCCTGCTCAGCAGTGTGAACGCCTTCTCTTCCACCGACCTGTTTCCCTCGAGATACGCCTGATAGCAGGCCATCGCCAGATCGCGCTCAGTAGATGATGGCGACAGCACTGGCGTCAGCGTCGTGCCCTCTTTCGCGCCGGCAGCTGAGGACGCCGCCGCAACCCGCAGAATCCGATGATCCGTCCACGCCACGTGAGGAATGTTCTCCGCGCCGGTATGCCGCATGTGGCAACTGGTGCAGTCCCGATTCTCCGGATGATGCGTAGCAGCAAACTCCGGCTGCGCATGGCAGGCCAGACACTTCGCCCGATAGAAGCTCACCCGCTCCGTCGGTACAGGCGTGCTATGGGGATCGTGGCAACTGGTGCATGACATGCGATCACCGCTCACGCGCTTGCAGGTGCTCTGCTCCAGTTGCTCCACCTCGCTCACGCCGCGCGCCGTCAGATTGTTCTCGCCATAGACAAAGAACGCCAGATAATCGGAGATAACCTCACCCGGCACATAGTCCACCGCCGAGTGTCCCGCTCTCTCTACGGACACGTCGCCTTCCAGGTGACAACTGATGCAGACCGAGTCGCGCCGCGCTGGGTCGAGCTTCGCTGGATTCACGATCGCGCCCTTGCCCCGGCTGCTTAAGTGCTGCCGCGCGTCTCCATGGCACGCCTCGCACGTGATGCCGCCATGCTGGAACGGCAGCCCGCTATAGTGATTGATCGTGCCCGCATCGCTATGCTGCACCGCGCTCATGTGGCAGCGCAGGCAACTGCTCTGCATCGGCAGCGCCGGCGGCATCCGCGTCACCTCCGCCAGGCCGGGCTTCATATCGTAACCGTCCGACTCTGCATACCAGGCCACAGGTGACTCGAA
>JAOAPJ010000356.1 GCA_025462805.1 Acidobacteriaceae bacterium | reverse complement strand
CGTGGATGCCACCGCCGCCGAAGCCGACACCCAGCCGCGCAGCCTCACCCGCAGCGTCGGCGCCAGCGTCGTCCTCCGCAACGGTGAGCTCGTCGCCTATCTGCGGCGCGGCAACCCGCACCTGCAGGTCTTTCTCCCAGCCGAAGAGCCGGAGCATTCGCACGTCGCGCGAGACTTGTCACAGTATCTGGTACAGATCACCCAGGAGGAGATGCGCCAGCGCGAGGCCGATCGCAGCGCCGGCCTGCTCATCAACGAGATCAACGGTCAGCCCGCTGGCGCCCACTTCCTCGCCCGCTTCCTTCAGGACGCCGGCTTTCAGGCCGCACCCAACGGCTTCAACGTCCGCCGCACCCTGCTGCCCGCCTGGGCAGGTGACCCCTCCGCCCTTGCGGCCAACTCCCCTGAGGTGCAATAAGTGCCTGAGGGAGATACCATCTTCCGGTCCGCCCGCGCCGTCGGTCGCGCCATAGAAGGCAAGCGCGTCGTGAGCTTCGAGACCGCGCTAGCTCCCCTCGCCTACGTCGACGACAACATACCCATCGCCGGCCGTACGGTCGACAAAGTCGAGTCGCGTGGCAAGTGGCTCCTGATTCATTTCTCGGGTGACCTCATCCTCGTCACCCACATGCTGATGTCCGGCGCCTGGCACATCTATCGCGCCGGAGAGCGCTGGCAGCGGCCGCGTCGCGATATGCGCGTCGTCCTCGCGACCGAAGACTTCGAAGCCGTCGCCTTCAACGTGCCGGTCGCAAAGTTTTATAGCGAGCGCACGCTGGCGCGAAACTCCGCCATCCCCACGCTCGGTCCGGACCCACTCGCCACCGCAGGATTCAATAGGAGCGAGGCCGAGCGCCGCCTGCTCGAGCATGGTGATGAAGAAATCGCCAACGTTCTGCTAAACCAGCGCGTGATGGCCGGCCTCGGCAACGTCTACAAGAGCGAGGTGCTCTTCGCCTGTGGCGTGCACCCCTACCGCCCCGTCTCAACCCTGACCCGCGCCGAAATCGACTGCCTCCTCGAGCGTTCGCAGCGCTTTCTCGAAGCCAACGTGAAGGACGGCGCAGGCGAGGGCATCGTCACCTACACCGGCGCACGCCGCACCACGCGTGCAGCGGATCCTGGAGCACGCCTCTGGGTCTACCGCAGGCGAGGCAAGGAGTGCCGCCGCTGCGGCGCCCTGATCCTCATGCGCAAGCAGGGTCCCGCCGCGCGCTCCACCTACTGGTGCCCCAGCTGTCAGCCTGAATCGCTGGGGATGCCGCAGGTGGAAGGCTGGAGCATTTTTCCTGGAGCATAGACCGCCGGGTCAAAGCGTGGCCTGTCCGTTAAGAAATGCCGCGCCGATACAGTCTCCGCGGTTCACAAGATTAGGGATTGCTAGCTACTGCTGATTGGGCTGCTGCTGTTGTTGCTGTTGTTGATCGTCTTTCTTCCCGCCGCCAAACAGCCGCCCGAAAAAGCCGCGCTTCTTCTGCTTCGGCTGCTCCCCCGGTTGCCCATTCTGCGCGTTCTGCATGCCTGGCGCGTTCGCGGGTTGCGGCTGCCCTGGCGGCAGCACCGTCGGCTGCGCGGTCGGCGGCAGTTGCTGCTGCCGGTCGCCGCCTAATCCAAACAGCTTCTGGAAGAAGTTCCGCCCGTCGTCATTCGGATGGGAGCAGGTATTCGTCGGCGCTGTCCCATCCAGGAAGGCCGCGTAGTAGTTCTGCGGGCAGGTCGGGTCGGCCAGCAGGTTGGTGTTCTTGTCCAGCTTCACCAGGTTCACGCCCTGCGGAATCGAGAAGTCGCGCGTGTCCGAGTACTGCGGCAGCTCCACGGCGTGCTTCATAAACTCCGCCCAGATCGGGGCCGCCGCCTGAGCTCCCTCCAGCTTGATATCGGAGTAGTCGTCGTTGCCCACCCAGATGATGCAGATCAGGTTGGACGTGTAGCCGGCATACCATGCATCGTGCGAGGTGCCCGTCTTCGCGGCAGCCGGCGCCATAAAGCCGCGTGCCCGCGCACCCGCGGCTGTGCCTGCGTTCATCACGTTCTGCAGCATGTTAGTGGTCAGGTACGCCACCCGCGGGTCCAGGATCGGCTTCTCGTCCGGCTGATGATCGCTGATCGGGTCGCCGTTCGACGCGCGCACCGACGCGATCTCCCAGGGCACGATGCGCGTGCCACTGTTGGCAAAGGTGGTGTACGCGCCTGCCATATCGATCGGCGTCGCGTCATAGGCCCCCAGCGCCACCGCCGGCGTACCCTGCGCGGACTTGATGCCCGCATCCCGCGCCAACGCTGCGACGTTGTTGTAGCCCACCATCTGCGCCAGCTCCACCGTCGCGTTGTTCAGCGAATACTGCAGCGCATAGCGCGCCGTCACCTCGCCCAGGCCGTGGTGGCCGTAGTTGCGCGGCGCATACCCGCCCTCGAAGGTGGTCGGGTCATTGTTCAGCAGCGTCACCTCGGTGAAGATCCCATGACGCAGCCCCGGATCAGTGGGAGCAGGCGTCCCGCCAGTCTGCTGCGGCTCGCCCACCATCCCGCTGTCTGCATTCGGATTATCCGCCACCGTCTGTGCAGTAGGTGTCGTCAACTGTGTTCCCGCGAGGGACGTGTTGAACCCGGCCGCGTAGACGAAGGGCTTGAAGATCGATCCCGTCGGCCGGTGCGCAACCGCATGGTTCAGTTGCGAGATGCCATAGTTGCGTCCGCCCACCAGCGCCAGGATCTGGCCGGTATGCGGGTTCAGCGCTACCAGCGCTACCTGCGGGGTCGCAACCGCATCAGGATTCTTCGCCTTCACCCGTCTCCGCTCTACCAGAGCGTCCACCGTCTTCATGCCCTCGGCCACTGCCTCGTTCGCCACCGACTGCAGGTCCGGATCGAGCGACGTGTACACACGCAGCCCTTGCGAGCTGTACTGCGCCTCGCCGTAGCTGCGGACCAGTTGATCGTGCACGATGTCGATGAAATAGGGTGCCAGGCCGCCGTCGATGGTGCCCGGCGCCAGCCGCAGCGGCTCCTGCTTTGCAGCCTGTGCCTGCGCCTCGGTGATGTCATGCGTATCCACCATCGCGCCCAGCACCACGTTGCGCCGCGAGATGGCGCGCTTCGCATGCCGATAGGGGTTCAGGCTGCTTGGCTGCTGAATCATCCCCGCCAGCAGGGCGCACTCCGCCAGATCAAGCTGCCGCACGTCCTTGCCGAAGTAGGCGTGTGCCGCCTCGCCAAAGCCATAGATCCCGAAGGAGCCCTGCTGCCCCAGCGGCACCTGGTTGGCATACATCTCGAAGATCTGCTGCTTGGTGAAGCGCTGCTCCAGTTGGAAGGTGATCGCGATCTCGATCAGCTTGCGCTTCAGCTTGCGTGCCGGCGAGAGGAAGAGCCCGCGCGCGAGCTGCATGGTCAGCGTCGACGCACCGCCGCGATACCGGCGATCCCCCACTGCATCGTGATACGCCCAGCCCAGCAGCGAGTAGTAGTCCACCCCTCCGTGCGAGAAGAACCGGTGGTCTTCAATCGAGGTCACCGCCTGCACCAGCGCTGGCGGCAGCTCCTCATACGTCACCAGCCGCCGCCTGGCGCGGTTCGCGCCCTCAGACAGGCTGGTGATGAGCTGCGGCTCCAGCTCGTACGCGCCAAGCTGCTGGCCCGCATCGCCGGAGATGGCGCTCACCCGGCCATTGCTGAAGCGGATCGTCGCCCCCTCTTCCGAGTGATACGACTCGGGGCCGGGATGCACCACGATGGTCTCGCCGCGCTCCTCGTAGGTGCCCATGCGCGACTCATGGCGCCCGGGCGCGCTGTAGCCCGCGCTGCGCAGTTGCAGGCCAATGGACTCCGCCGTCAGCTTTTGCCCCGTGCGCACCTCGCGCGGCGCGGCGTAGATGCGCGGCGTCTGCGTGAACACCGGCCCCTTCAGCCGCTCATCCACCACCTGCTTGTACTTCGCCGAGTAGTAGCTGAACGTGATGCCCAGGATGAGCAGCACAAAGGTAAAGACGATCGCGACGATCGCCAGCACCGTCTCCCACAGGGGACGTACGGTGCCACGGGGACGGGCAATCTTGAGTGTCAGGGCCACGTTGCGCTTGACTTCCTTGGCGGCGGAGGCTGCGGTGAACCGGAATCATTGCTGGTCCGTCCGTCAGTAGGCTGAAACACCGTCCCAGCGTCTTTGACGCTGAAAAAGCCTGGTGAGGAGACGGAAACACAGCAAAATGAACCCATTTCTACCAATCACTCCATGATACCTGCCGCGCCAGCAACGGCGCGCCTCCC
>JAOAPJ010000348.1 GCA_025462805.1 Acidobacteriaceae bacterium | reverse complement strand
GCGGTGCTGGAAGATCTGCGGGCGTGGCGCACGGTAGGGACGCGCTCGGGAATCTCGCAGGCGATCCGGCCGGCGGGCGTGGTGGATTTCTTCCCGGCGCGCGGTTGGCGGGTGGAGGTCTCCAGTGCCTATAACAGGACGCAAGGCTTCCACACTTACGACGCGGTGCAGAACGGGTTTTCGGTTTCGTACGGGATTCCGTTTCGCCGTGAGTTCAAGGATCAGGGCAGGGAGGTTCCGCTCCAGTACCCCATTCGTTTTTCCGGGGGCATGCAGGAGGAGAGCTTTTTCAACTTTCCCGGCTCGCACCAGCAACAGCTGAGGCCGTATTTCAGCATTAGCCTCTTTTGAGAGCACACCATTATGAAGATTTGCCTAGTCGCGACTTTTCCGCCCAGTGGACGCCAGTTGAACGAGTATGCGTTCCACATCGCACGGGAGCTGGAGCGCCATCCTGAGGTCGAGTTAACCATCCTGGCGGATGAGCTGACCGACTATGAGTTCGCAACCGACGGGAATGGCCAGACGATCAAAGTGGAAGACCAGCCGGAGCTGCCGGGCTTTAACGTGATCCGCTGCTGGAAGTTTGGCAGTATGTCGACGCCGTTTCGCCTGCTGAAAGAGATTCGCAGGGTGAAGCCGGACGTGGTGTGGTTCAACCTGGTGTTCTCGAGCTTCGCGACGCCGGCGAATCCGGTGGCTGCGTTCGCCGGGCTGTGCACGCCGGCGCTGGCGCGGCTCTCCGGGTTCTTCACCCATGTGACGCTGCATCATGTGATCGAGCATGTGGACTTCGCGGCGGCGGGGGTGAAGTGGGAGCGGCTGTTCCGCATGGGGACGGACGTGACGACGAAGGTGCTGTTGCAGGCCAACTCGGTGTCGGTGCTGCTGCCGGGGTATCGCAAGGTTCTGGTGGATAAGTATTCGGTGCAGAACGTGCTGCTGGGCAAGCATGGCACGTTTGCGTCGAATCCGACGCCGCCGGATTTCTCCAAGCGGGGCAATCCGGAGCTGCGCATTTTGGCGATCGGACACTGGGGCACGTACAAGCGTCTGGAGACGCTGATGGAGGCGTTCCCGGCGGTGCTGGAGAAGATACCCAACGCGCGGCTGATTGTGTGCGGAGCAAACCATCACACCAAGGCGGGCTACTGGGAGTCGATACGCGAGGCGCAGCCGGCGCATCTGCCGATCGAGTTTCGCGGTTATGTTCCGGAGGAGGACATCCCGGAGTTGTTTCGCACAACGTCGCTGCTGGTGCTGCCTTACGACTCAGCCACCGGCTCGAGCGGGCCGGCGCACCAGGCGTGTGAGTACGGCGTGCCGATTGTGTGCGCGGATATCGGGGACTTCCGCGACATGGCCGTGGATGAGGACATGGCGGTGCGTTTTTACAAGGTAGGGGATGCGGCCGACCTGGCAAGTCAGGTGACGACGGTACTTGAGTCACCTGAGCTGCAGAGAAGCATGGGGCGGCATAACTTCGCCGCCGGTCTCGAGATGACGATTGGCAACGTGGTCCGCAACTACCTGCGCTGGTTCGAGTTGAATAAGGTCAAGAAGGAATTCTCGAAGGGAATGGGGGCGCCCGCGGAGCAGACTTCGCTGCGGTCCTTGTTCTCACATCCAACGCAGCAGGGACAGACGGTGTCCACTGGTAACTCTCCGCATGGTAGCGACCGTCACGCCCGGGATGCGGCTGAGGGCGCACAGACCGTGGATTTAGTGGATCCTCTTGTATGACGCATAACGGGGCGGCGCGATGAATAGCGGGTCAATATTCGCTATTTCTCGATGACGCGGCGGCCGGACAGTGAATTTTTGTCTGCCTGACAATTTGGCCGCCTAACATAGATGAGGCAGTAAGCAGCGCGGCTGCCCCGAATTCCATCTAATTCGCGGTAGAAGATACAGACACAGCGCCCGAGAGAGGCGCTTTGAGTGCAGGCCGGACGTCGCGGAGTGCTAACGACGCCTGCCGATGATTTTTCGGGGCTCTTCGGCCCTGCGATTGCAGTGGTCTGCTTTGAGCCAGCGTCGCTCACCTGAACTGTGGAGGAAATAACATGCGTAAGGTGCGCGTTGCCGGCCCCTTCAAGTGGATTCTGTCGCCTGTGGCAGTGGTCATCAGTTTTTCGCTGCTGCTCTTTCTGAGCGGTTGCGGCGTTACCGTGAACAAGCTGTCGCCGACGGTTTCGATCACAGCCAGTCCGACACAAGTCAACCCGGGCGGCGCGTCCACGTTGACGGTGCTGGCGGCGAACGCCACCGGCGTGACGGTCACCGGGACGGACGGCAGCACCTACAGCCTGGGCGCCACTGGCGGCACACAGTCGGTAACGCCGAAGGCGACGACCACCTACACCGCGACTGCGACAGGCCCCAACGGGCAGGCGACTGCGACTGCCATCGTAACGGTGGGCGCGGCGTCGTCAGCTCCGACGGTGACGATCGCGGCTAACCCGACGACGATCAATGCGGGCGGCACGTCCACGTTGACGGTGGCGGCGAGCAACGCAACCAAGGTGACGATCACCGGCTCGGATAACAGCAGCTATGACGTTGCGTTAACCGGTGGCACACAGGCAGTGACGCCGGCGGCGACGACCACGTACACGGTAACCGCTGCAGGGGCGGCGGGAACGACGCCAGCGACAGCGACGGCTACGGTGACAGTCGTTCCGGTGGGGCCCGCCGCGGCTCCTACGGTGACGATCACAGCAAGCCCCACTTCGATCAATGCGGGCGGCTCCTCGACCCTCACGGTGACCGCGACGAATGCGACCACTGTGACGGTGGCCGGCACAGATAACACCATGTACACCTTGCCTGGCGCCGGCGGGGTCCAGCCAGTGACGCCAACCACCTCAACGACCTATGTAGCGACGGCGATTGGACCGGGTGGAAATGCGACAGCACAGGCGGTTGTCACGGTCATTGCCGGGCCGGCCCCGACGGTGACGATCACGGCAAACCCGACCTCCATCGCGACGGGGAACTCTTCCGTCCTGACGGTCACGGCGACGAACGCGAAGACGGTGACGGTCACGGGCACGGATAAGACCAGCTACTCACTGCCGGCGGCGGGCGGCACGCAGTCGGTGACTCCGACCGCAACGACGACCTATACCGCCACGGCTACCGGGTCGGGCGGGACTGCCACGTCCAACCCGACGGCTACGGTGACGGTGATTCCTCCGGGCACCCTGCAGTCGGTCGGTCACGTGATCTTGATGCTGCAGGAGAACCACACCTTCGATAACTACTTCGGCATGCTGAACCCGTACCGAATTGCGAATGGCTACGACACGCAAAATTCAATCGACGGGATCGACGACAAGCTGAAGACGATCGTCAACAAGAACGACGAGGGCACCTCGTACCCCCCGTTCAAGCTGGCGACTACCTGCGTCGACGATATGTCGTCGGCATGGCTGGAGAGCTATGGCGACGTAAACCGGTATGACTTCAAGACAACCCGAACCCTTCCGATGAACGGCTTCGTGCACGACGCGGAGGGATTTGCGAAGAACTGTGCGGCCAGCGGCACGTGCTCGGGTAATTTCACGGATACGGTGGGCCACCGTGCGATGGGGTATTACGACGAGAGCTATCTGAACTACTACTACTACATGGCGTCGCAGTTCGCGGTGTCGAACCGGTGGTTCTCTCCGCTCTCGAGCAAGAGCATCCCCAACCGCATCGCGACCTTTACCGGCGGCACGACGCAGGGGCTGGTGAACGATCCGGGATCGAACGACAAGCTGCCGCAGCTCGATATCCCGACCATCTTCCAAGAGTTGGACAACGCAAAGGTCTCGTGGAAGATTTATTACACGGTGACCAACAGCGGGTGCTCCAGCGATGGGAGCTGCGGCGCTGCGCCTGGCGGGCTTCCGGCTACGACCTTCTCGATACTGTCGTACTCGTTTGGGTTCGTGCACACGAACCCGGGTGGCGACCCCACGAAGTGCACCGCACCTACCCAGGGGTCGAGCGTGGTGGGAGACACGACGAACTCCTTCTGCATCGACACCACCCACATCGCGCCGGTCAAGCAGTACCTGACTGATCTGACGAACGGGACACTGCCGAGCTTTGCCTTCATCGAGTCCGGCTCGGGGCTGAACGATGAGCACCCTGGCTCCGGCCAATCGATCCTGATGGGACAGGCGCAGGTTGCGAAGCTGGTGAACGCGCTGATGGCCAGCACTTCGTGGAAGGATTCGATCTTCTTCCTGGCCTACGACGAGGGCGGCGGTCCGTACGACCACGTGCCGCCGGTGAAGGGCCACTCCAACGACTTGACAGACACGGCCATGAAAGCCTCGATTCCGGATATTGGCCCCATCGCGGTGAACCCGGATAGCTTTGCGCCGTGCCTGCCGCAAAATACCACCCCGACGGCGCCGGCGACGACGCACTGCGATCTGAGTTCGAGCGATCCCGGAACCGGGTCGGGCGACGCTCCCGCAGTGCAGGGCTTCGCCGCGCAGCTTGGCTTCCGCGTACCGAACATGATCATTTCGCCCTTCGTGAAGAAGCATTATGTGGGCAACAACCCGATGGATCACACGGCGATCATCAAATTCGTCGAGAACCGGTTCATCGGCAGCTCCGCACATCTGACGGCGCGTGACGCAGCGCAGCCCGATTTGACGGACTTCTTCGACTTCACGGGTGTGCCGTGGGCGACGCCGCCGACGAACTTACCAAGTCCGACTCCGGTCGGGTCGTCGTGCAACGCTGGCACGCTGCAGTAGCAGGGCTGCGGTCTGAGAAAAGGTGCGGGCTACGTTCGTTGAACGTAGCCCGCAGCGTCACGTTTGCTCTGCCACAGTTGCCACGGCTCGCTACGGGCAAAGACCAGGGCAGGAGACGCGATCTGCGCACCTCTACAAACCCGGTTCCTCTCTTTGCCACAACGCATGAGTTCGGGTGCGGCTCTCGCTATGAAGCTGGCTGCGGCTCCGATGAACGATGTCGCTATGGGAATGAGAGCGGCGGCAGCGCTAGCTCGCAGGATGGAGCGAGTGAGATGAATGATTCACCACGTTGGCCTTCCAGCGGGAGCCATGGATGCGTTGTTCACCGCATCGGCTGGCGGGGATGCGCTGCTACTCCCAGGTAGCTGTTGCGCATCCGCCAGTCGTGGTGCGGCGATCGCTGCTTATTGGAGGGTGATCTCTCGAGCTGTATAGCCGGAGCCGTCGTACTCGGCGATGAC
>JAOAPJ010000336.1 GCA_025462805.1 Acidobacteriaceae bacterium | reverse complement strand
AATCATGGCCTCGATGCTCCGGTCGTGATCCGCGAGATGGGCCAGGCCGGCTTTCGTCTCAGCGGACGTTACGATTTCACCAAGGCAGACGGCCAGGACTACTTCCTGATCTTCACTGCGAAGTAGTTGAACGCTCAGCCGGTATTACGCAGTCCCGCAGAGATCCCGTTGATGGTCGCTCCAAGCGCCCGATTCAGCGCATCGGAGTCGTCGCCATTCCGCTTGCGGCGCAGCAGCTCTACCTGGATCAGGCTCATCGGATCGACATAGGGATTGCGCAGCCGGATCGATCGCGCCAGCACCGGGTTCGATTCGAGCAGCGCCTTCTGCCCCGTCACCAGCAGCAGCGCCCGCTCCGTGCGCTCGAACTCTTCCTCCAGTTTGGAGAAGACGCGCTCGCGCAAATCCTCGTCCTCCACCAGCTCACTGTAGAGCCGCGCAATACCGAAGTCTGACTTCGCCAGCGCCATCTCCACATTGCGCACCAGGTCGATGAACAAAGGAAAGCCCGCCATCATCGCCTGCAGAAGCGGCAGATCGCGTTCGGCAAAACGGGTCAGTGCGTGCCCCACCCCGAACCACGCGGGCAACTGGTGCCGGCTCTGCGTCCAGCCGAAGACCCACGGGATCGCTCTCAGATCGGCGAGGTTCCGCTTCCCGCTGCGCCGTGATGGCCGCGAGCCGATCCGGACATTCTCCAGCTCCGCCACCGGCGTGGCTTGCTCGAAGTACTCAAGGATCTCCGGGTCGTCCACCACATGCGTGCGATAGAAAGCGAAGCCATCCGCGGAAAGCGTATCCATCGCCTCTTCCCACGCAGGCTCCAGCCGCCCGCTCAGTGGCGACCCCGGCAGCTTGTCGTTGGGCCGCGCCAGCGCATCCAGCGAGGCCGCCAGCATCAGCTCCAGGTTGCGCTCGGCGAGCACCACATCGCCATACTTGAAGCTCAGTACCTCTCCCTGCTCGGTGATCCGCAACTCGCCCTCGAAGGCGTCGAAGGGCTGCGCATAGATCGCGCGGTGCGTCGGCCCGCCCCCGCGGCCTACCGTGCCGCCACGCCCGTGGAAGAGCCGCAGATGCACGTTGCACTCCCGCGCCACCTCGTGCAGCGCGCGATGCGCGCGGTAGATCTCCCACGTGCTCGTCAGCATTCCGCCATCTTTGTTCGAATCCGAGTAGCCGAGCATCAGCTCCTGCGTGCCACCCCAGGAGTCCAGCAGCTTGCGATACTCCGGCGCGGTCCACAGCGCGCGGCAGATCTCCGGAGCCTTCTGCAGGTCTTCGATGGACTCGAACAACGGCACTGGCATCAGGCCGTGCAATCCGTTGCCGCCCTCCACCTGCACCCCCGCAATGCGCGCCAGCCCGACCAGCCGGTGCACATCCTCGGCCGACGCAGCCCCGCTGATGACGTGGTGCCGGATTGCCTCACGCTGCGGTCCTTTCTGCAGACGGGCGACCGCGCGAAGCGTATCCAGCACGTCCTCGCTCTCCGGCTGCAGGCCCTCGGCAGACTTGCCTTCCACTGCGGCGCAACCCACCGCCGCGCTCACCTCGCGCACCGCTTGATCATGCCGTCGCGCATGCTGCCGCACGTCCATCGTGTGCAGGTGCAGTCCGAAGGTGCGCACCTGCAACAGCAGTGGATCCAGCAGCTCCTCCGCAATCCGTTCGCCGCGGTTCTCTGCCAGGCTGGCGCGCACCAGCAACAGATCGTCGCGAAACTCGCCCGCATCGCCATACGGCTCCAGCGGATCAGCACCATCCCGCGCCTTCAGCCGCTGTTGCACGGAGCGCAGAAACTGGCGGTATTGCTCGTGCCCGTAGCGCTCCTCTATCTCAGGAGCGGGCTTCGCCGCGTGCGCCATGTATGTATCCAGCCGCTTGCGGAGCGCCGTGCTCACATCCACCTGCTGTACCGAGGTGGTCAGCAGGTCGAACAGCGACTGCACCTGCTCCTGGTAAAAGGCAAGGATGTGGTCCCGCGCATCCGCGATCGCTCTTTCTGTCACATCCGGTGTGACAAATGGATTGCCATCGCGGTCGCCCCCGATCCACGATCCGAAGCTCAACATCAATGGCATCTCACCGGGTGAGAGCTGCCGCCCGTACTCGGCTGCGAAGGCCGCAGCGAGCTCTGCATAGAGTGCAGGCACCGTCGCAAAAATCGAGGCGTGATAGTAATCGAGTCCCATCTTCACCTCGTCGCTCACCAGCGGCCGTCGCGCCCTCACTTCATCCGTTTGCCACAGCGCGCTAATCTCCGCTGCCACCGCAGACTGCAGCCGCTCCAGCTCGCCATCCGGCAGCGGAATCCGGTCCAGCTCCTCCAGCAGTTGGCCCAGCCGGCGCCGCTTGTAGAGCACCGAGCGCCGCGCCACCTCCGTCGGGTGCGCCGTGAAAACTGGCGTGATGTGCAGCCGCTCCATGTATGCCAGCGCCGCGTCTGCATCGATGCCGGCCAGCCGCATGGCGCGCAGTGTGCCCCGAAAGGAGCCCCTCTGCACCGCGCTCTCCGCATTCATCTGCATCGAGATACGGCGCCGTTTGCGATGGTTCGTCTCGGCCAGGTTGATCAGCTCGAAGTAGTAGGCGAAGGCCCGGGTTAGCTGATACGCATCCGGCAGGTCTAGGTCGTCGACGCGCGTCATCTGCTCCTTCAGTAACTCCTCGGCTCTGCTGGTCTCGCCCTTGGCCGCCGCCTCGCGGCGCTCAATCGAGAGCTGCCGCAGATCTTCTTCCAGATGAAACAGCCGTTCCCCTGCCTGCTCCCGCAGCACGTCACCCAGCAG
>JAOAPJ010000282.1 GCA_025462805.1 Acidobacteriaceae bacterium | reverse complement strand
GCGCGACTTCGGCGCTTGCGGCAGGATGAGCCACCTTCTTCTCCGCAGCAGGCATGGATGAGAACGCAGGTACGAGGATGGCGCACGCGAGCGCCAGGGGCGCCGCCTTGCTAGCAGGGTGCATAGGGGTGGTGCCTCCAGGAAGGAAAACAGTTGCGACGAGGATACCGTACCAGGCGGTGCCATCTGTCGAACGATCGGAACGCTACGCAGCTCAGACGAGCTTTGCGCCGGTGAGTTCTTCAAGGATGGTCAGCGGCGCGTGCTGCGGGGCGACCATCGCTTCGGGCGCGACCAAAAACGTCTGCTCCAGCGCGTACTGCCCGCTGAGTACGGCGTGCGGCACCATGTCGGTGTAGACCATCCAGCTCGACCCGGGCGGGAACTGGTAGTCGTACTTGGCGCAGGAGCTTTGAAACTCCGGATTTTCTTTCAGGAAGTTGTGAAAGCGCATCATGAAGTCGTCGTAGGGCGAGCGCTTCAGCGCGGGAGCGGCGACGCCGAGGCCGGCGTTCACCGCGAGTGATTTGAAAGCGCGGCCGAGGGCGGAGTCCGGCTGAGGAAGCACAATCTGTGCCGGCGCGTATTTTGCCGCCACGGTCCGGAAGGGATCGCTAACGATCCAGTCGCGGGTGCGCGTCTCGTTGATGTTGTTGAAGAAGCGCAGAATGCGCGCGCCGCGGGTAGGTCGAGTGGGGAAGGCATCGGTATGGAGCAGGTCGTTGCGGCGGCGCAGCGGCAGGTCGCGCCCCTGCTCCTCCTGCGGACGGAAGCTGGCGTAGTCGAGCTGCCACTGGCTCCCATAGGGTGCGAGAAAGCCGGCGAGGAAGCGCGTGACCGATTGCGAGTAGGCGCGCATGACCGAACGCAGCCGCTCCACGGTGGCGGCGTTGGCCGTCTTGTCGAGCCCGCTGAGCTCCTCTGCCTTGGGCTTGTACGCAATGTTCTTATGCAGCGAGCTGTCGGTCTGCTGCTGTCCGCGCAGGAACTGAAGGTCGCCGGCGGAGAGCGGGATGGGGCTCTGCGGAAAGTAGAGAATCGCGCCCTCTTCGAGGCGTTCGCACCACTCGCGCTTCTGGTCCGGTGTCGGCGAATCTGTCGCCGCGATGGTGACGAGTGCCATGTCGGCTAGCGTCCCCTGATCTGCCTGCGCAACCAGACGGCGAGCAGAGTCACGAAGCTGAGCGCCAGTACGAGGATGCCTGCGGTGAGGCCGTAGACTTTGTAGCTCAAGTCCAGCGTGACGTGATGGTGGCCCGCAGAGTTGTAGATGAGCAGGCTGAAGATGGCCAGGAAGGTGACGCCGAAGAAGGCGATGAAGCCGAGAGCGACGGCGATGAGCATGCTGGCGAACAGGCCGAAGTCGCCGGCGCGGATGCCAAAGATCCGAGTGGTGGCGGGATTTCGAAGCGATCCGGCTTTGCCGGCGGAGATGGCAGACATAGGGAAGCGACGCTCTCAGCTAGAATACTCGGGATGGGGCACACCGCACAGACAGAGCTGCTGCCAGCCGCGCAGGTGGCGCGCGAGACGCCAGTCCAGCAGGCGGACAACGGCATATGCTATGCGACCTTCGGTGACCACAAACTGCCCAGCGGCGATCTGGAGCAGGTGGTGAAGGCGGTGCCGAGCCATGTGGCTGCGGCGCTGAAGCATCGCGCCTACTACTTCGTTCCATTGACCATCCATGAACAGGATGGGGACAGCGTGCCCGACGATGCACACACCAGCGGGGAGACGCTGATTGCGCCGCAGTTCACCAATGAACTGAGCGATCGTGCGATCTGCCATCGCAACGTGCACTTCGCGGGCGCGGATTGCATCTTCATCTCGACCCGGTTGATGCAGGACAAGTTTGCGCTGGCCTTCGAGCTGTTCATCAACATCGGGCACCACTTTGTGGATGCAGCGGGCGTGCCGGCGAGCTTTGGCGAGCTGGTGGACCGGCAGGCGCGGGCGCAGGTGCGCGGAGAAACCAGTCACGATGCATGGGAGAGCCGGGCGCGCGCCTACGGCGAACCGCGCAGCGAGTCCACGGAGCGCAGCCGCGGCGGGCGCGGCGATCGCTACAGTGGCTACGAGGGCGCAGTGGCCGAAGCTCCGCAGCGGATCGATGAGAAGGCGAAGACGGCCTTCATCCATGCGACCTTTGCCGACGCGCTGGCGATCTACATGCTTTCGCTGACGCTCGATTTCGACTACGTCGATCTGCGCGAGCGTGAGTACCCGCTGCTGCAGCCGAAGGCGCTGGCGGAGCGGCTGCATGCAGTGGCGGCGCTGTTCCCGCCGAATCCCGGCTATCAGTTCCAGGTGCTCTACCGCCGTCGCTGAATCTGCCAATCAGGCAAAGGCGCCGGCGGCGTGCTTTGCTGGGGCTGCTCCCGGTGGTCGCTGCCTTTGATGGTCCGTATTCCTTTTATTGCCTTAGGAGATGACGATGGCTTCTGGTGAGTCTGTGGCTGAGGTGTTGCATGCGGACGTTGCTGCGCATCCTCAGCGGCGCACGGGCGAGACGTTGTTTGCCGTGCTGGCCGCCATCAGCGCATGCCATCTGCTGAACGATCTGGTGCAGGCCACGATCCCGGCGCTGTATCCGCTGTTCCAGCACATCTTCGCGCTCTCACTGGGGCAGATTGGCATGATCACCTTCACCTACCAGGTGACGGCCTCGCTGTTTCAGCCGTTTGTGGGCATGGCCACGGACCGGCGGCCGATGCCGTACTCGCTGGCGCTGGGTATGGTGTTCTCCGTCCTCGGGCTGCTGCTGCTGTCGTGGGCGCCAACCTACGGCTGGCTCCTGTTTGCGGCGTCGCTGGTAGGGCTGGGATCGGCGGTGTTTCATCCGGAGTCGTCGCGTGTGGCGCGGCTCGCATCGGGTGGGCAGCATGGCTTGGCGCAGTCGCTGTTCCAGGTGGGCGGGAATGCCGGTTCGGCGCTGGGGCCGCTGCTGGTGCTAGTCCTGGTGCTCTCTGCACGCAATACACACGCGGGGCAGCACCGTATTGCCTGGTTCTCTGCCGCGGCGCTGCTGGCCATTGGGCTGTTGATCGGAGTGGGGCGGTGGTATGGGGCGCAGCTCCTGCACGGAGCCGCGTCGAAGAAAGATGCGGTGAGTCACGCGCGAGCGCGGTTCGCGCGGGGGACGGTACGGAAGGCGATGACGGTGCTGGGGGTGCTGGTCTTTTCCAAGTACTTCTATATCGCCAGCATCACGAGTTACTTCACCTTCTATCTCATCGGGCGCTTTCATGTTTCGCTGCACCGGGCGGAGATGTACCTGTTCCTGTTTCTTGGTGCGGCTGCGGTGGGCACATTCCTGGGTGGCCCCATTGGCGACCGCTTCGGCCGCCGCGTGGTGATCTGGGCCTCCATCGTTGGCGTGCTGCCCTTCACGCTGGCGTTGCCCTACGCGAATCTGCAATGGACTGCGGTGCTGGTGGTGCTGATCGGTCTGATATTGTCTTCTGCCTTCACCGCAATCCTGGTGTACGCGCAGGAGCTGGTGCCGGATAAGGTGGGGACGATCTCCGGATTGTTCTTCGGGCTGGCCTTCGGGATGGGCGGTCTCGGCGCGGCGCTGCTGGGAAAGCTCGCGGACCTGACCAGCCTGAACCTGGTCTATCACCTGTGCGCGTACCTGCCCGCGCTGGGCTTGCTGACGGCGTTGTTGCCGAATGTTGAGGAGTCCAGGGTTCCTCGTGCAGAGGCTGCTTGATCGAGTACAGCAGCAGCAGCCGCCGCTCGCAGGACAGGATCGAGCAGTGCGGTGGGACAGATAAGATAGCCGCATGATTGCGCATCTTCGTGGACGTCTCCTCAGCAAGCAACCGCACCAGGCCATAGTGGAGGCGGCGGGGGTGGGGTACGACGTTGCGATCAGTGTGGCAACGTACAGCTCGCTGCCGGCCGAGGGAGCGGAGATCGCGCTGCACATCTACACGCAGGTGCGGGAGGACACGCTGGCGCTGTACGGTTTTCTAGATCGGAACGACAAGCGCGTCTTCGAGCGGCTGATCACAGTGAGCGGAGTGGGACCGAAGCTGGCCATCACCATCCAGAGCGGGCTGCCCGCCGACCGGCTGGTGCCGGCGCTACGCGCGCAGGACCACGCCACGCTAACCCGCATTCCTGGTGTGGGAAAGAAGCTGGCAGAGCGGCTGGCGATGGAGCTGAAGGACAAGATGGAGGATATGGCGACAGCCGTGCCGACGGTGGCCGCTGCAGGACCAGCGGCGGAGGATGTCCTGTCCGCGCTGGTGAACCTTGGCTACCAACGGCCTTCGGCGCAGAAGGCGATCGAGACCGCAGTGGCGAAGGACAAGACGGTGGGCGAACATTTCGACATGCTCTTCCGGGCGGCGCTGATGGCCATTCGCTGATTGACCACTCTTGATTGAACAGCGCGGACGAGCGATCTGCTGCGCGAGTGTTTGCGAATCGTGCGTACAGAAGGGATGTTTTCGCGCACCGAGGGCCGTCTTGCTCCTGCCGCCCGGCGCGGCGTAAAGTTAGCTCGTACGGAAGCGCCCCTCGTGGGGAGGTCTTTATGCGCCGTCCAATCGTTTCTGTTTCATCACTCCTATTGTTTACTGCGACTGCTCTCGTCGCGCAGGGTGGTCTTTCTGCACAGGCTCGGCGGATGGTCGTCGGGAACCCGGCTGCTTGCCCGGTGGAGTTATCCGCAACACAGCGCTCGGATGGCATGCTCTTGAATGCGGGGAGGCGGGCGCCAGGTGAGCCGGATTCTCCAGAGGCGGTCGAAGGCAAGCCGCATCAGTCTCTTGACTTCTCGATGAAGAACACGCGGCTGGAGCGGATTGTGGGCGCTGAACTGGAGGTTCACGGCACCGCCGTGCGCAAGCGCATCGTGGGTGCGGACGATGCGAGGTCGGCGGGGAACGTGATGCTTACCGATCAACCGGCGGCAGATGCAGTGCGGAATGTGCACCTAGTGAGTTCGGTGCCGGCCAAGGAGTCGAGGACGCGTGTGGTCTCCGTGGATGACCTGACTTCGGTGGGTTGGATCTCTGTCATCGAGCTGCGGTATGCCGACGGCTCTACTTGGCATGCCGGTCCGGGTGGCGAGTGCCGCGTAATGCCCGACCCGATCACGCTCATCGCTAACAAGTAGCGTCGCTCTCTGCTGTAGAAGAGAAGCCACGTCAGCGAGCGAGCCTCGCGTCTACTTCATCTTGAATTCGCTTGAGCCGATGCGTCGAGTCGCTTCGTCCTGAAGAAGAACTCTCCAGAGTTCGCCTTTCGATGACGGTGGAGTCCGGGAGGGTACCGCGAACTGAACCTGCGCCATCTCGCGGGGCGGGGTGGAGGCAGCGCTGGAGGCAGTTACCTGAAGCGCGGTCATGACGGCGGGCTTCCATGGCTTGCCGCTCTCCTGACTGGCTGCAGCTACGATGACGTTCGCGTGATAGTGGCCTTTCTCATCGGCTA
>JAOAPJ010000246.1 GCA_025462805.1 Acidobacteriaceae bacterium | reverse complement strand
TCGACATCCTGACCGGCACGCTGGGTAAGGCGCTGGGCGGCGCCAGCGGCGGCTACACCAGCGCACGCAAGGAGATTGTTGACCTGCTGCGACAGCGCTCGCGGCCGTATCTGTTTTCGAATTCGGTGGCGCCGCCCATCGTGGCCGCGTCGCTGAAGGTCATCGATCTGGTCACGCAGTCGCCCGAGTTGCGGCAACGCCTCAGCGAAAACACGCGCTTCTTCCGCCAGCAGATGACGGCGCTTGGATTCCATATCCTGCCCGGCGACCATCCCATTGTGCCGGTGATGTTCGGCGATGCGGTTGCCGCCTCGAAGATGGCCGAGCTGCTGCTGAGTAAGGGAGTCTATGTCGTCGCGTTCTCCTATCCCGTCGTGCCGCACGGCAAAGCCCGCATCCGCACGCAGATCTCGGCCGCACATACACGCGCGGAGATCGAGTTTGCTATCGCCAAGTTCGCCGAGGCGAAGCGGGAACTCGGGCTCTGACAGCGGCGTCTCCGCGTGAATGACCCAATCCGCACTTGAGCCAGTCGCGAGCCTTTGGCGCGCGACCGCTCGCATCTGCATTAACAAAGAGTCCTACCGCAACTCCCATCCCCCGGTCCGGTTACATCCTTTGTGGGAGCGGATCCCCCAACAGTTTCGGGTTCAATGGAGCGGAGGTAAGGATGCGGAGAGCCATACAGATCGGGTGCGTTGCGCTGGCGTGTGCCGCAGGGTTGCCGAGTCATGCGCAGTCTGCAGAGGCGCGCCAGCTCTTGCAGGCCACGAATGCGGACCGGGCACAGCACGGCCTTGCGCCTTTGCAGTGGGATCCCGCGCTAGCCCGCGCGGCCCAGGCGCATGCAGCGCAAATGGCGCGCGCCGGATCACTGTCGCACCAGTTTCCGGGTGAGCCCGATCTGGCCACGCGCGCGGGACACGTGGGGGCGCACTTCTCCACGGTTGCTGAGAACGTAGCCGTGGCTCCGAATCCCCGGGTCGTTGAAGACGAGTGGATGCACTCGCCCCCACACCGCCACAACATTCTGGATGCGCGCCTGAACCAGGTGGGCATCGGCGTGGTGCGGCAGGGCGAATCGTTGTGGGCCGTCGAGGACTTTTCGGCCGCCGTCGCGCAGATGGGCTCCACCGACATCGAGCACCAGGTAGAGCAGTTGATCGCCCGGCGCGGCATTCGTCAGGTGGGCTCATCGGCTGCCGCGCGCCAGACCTGCGCGATGGAGCACGGCTTTGCCGGCCCGCGGCCGAACTTCGTGATGCGCTGGCAGGGCTCCGACCTGAGCCGCCTGCCTGACGTGCTGGAAGAGAAGATCAGTAGCGGTAGATTTCAGAGCGCAGTCGTCGGTGCATGCAGCACCAGAGACAAAGGTGGCTTCACGACGTATCGCATTGCAGTGCTGCTGTTCTAACAATCGGAAGGATACGGAGAAAGAACATGGTAAAGAAGAGCGTGGTACTGGCAGTACTCGCCGCTGGCCTGACGACGCCTGCCTGGTCGCAGATATCGATCTATCTGGGCATTGCCCCGCCGCCGGTTCGCTTTGAGCCGCCTCCGCCTCCGCCTGCTCCAGTGTTTGTCTGGATTCAGGGCTTCTGGGCGCCGGAGGGCGGCCGCTATCGCTGGATCGCCGGGCACTACGAGCGGCCGCCCTACCCGGGCGCGTTCTGGTATGGGCCGCATTATGATCAGGGGCCCCGCGGATGGGGCTATCGTCGCGGATATTGGGGTCGCCGGCAGGAGGTCCGTGAAGAACATGAGCACGGTCATGCCTATGGCCACTACAAGGATCGGGACAACGACGATCACGATCACGGCCATGAACATGGACACGGCCACGATCACGACGACTAGCAGCCGATGCCGAGAAGCCCATGTGCGCAGGGCGATGTTGTCTCTCGTGTTGCCCGCGCCTTCCTCATCCGTGATCTCACTCTAGGAGACATTCCATGACTGCAAAGTCAAGTTCGCCCCTGCTCTTCCGGGCAGTGGCGTTAGCGTCGAGTCTGCTCCTGGCTGGAGTCTTGGCCGTGGCATGCAGCAGCGGCTCCTCTTCTTCCGCACCACCAACATCGATGGCCTCGACCACAGTGATGTTGAGTGATCCGGCCACCTGCGCGGGCCCGACCGGTCCATACGCACACGTTTACGTCACCATCACGGACGTGCAGGCAAATGTCAGCTCCACAGCCGGCGACAACGACGGCGGCTGGAACGATCTGACCCCGGGTCTCTCCTCCGCCCCAAAGCAGATCGATCTACTGGGCCAGGCGAACAACCAATGCTTTCTCGCGACCCTCGGAGCCAACCAGCAACTGCAGGCCGGCAACTACCAGCAGATCCGGCTGATCCTGGCAGATAACAGCGCCCCCATCTCGAACAATCTTTGCAACGGCTCTGCAAACTGCGTTGTGCTTGCGTCGGACAGTAGCGTCCACACGCTCCTGCTCTCGAGCGAGTCGAAGACCGGACTCAAGATTCCCTCCGGACAGATCGCGGCGGGCGGCTTCAACATCGACGCAGGTCAGACGAAGGATCTGGACATCGACTTCAACACCTGCGCTTCCATCGTTGTGGAGGGCAACGGCCAGTACCGGCTGAAGCCGGTGCTGCACGCTGGGGAGGTAAGCACCACCTCGAGCTCCATGAATGGAAAGGTCCTTGATCATGCGACAGGGAACCCGGTCGCCGGGCAGGTAGTGGTGGCACTCGAACAAAAAGACGCCGGCGGGGTGGACCGGATTGTGATGTCCACGCTGGCCGCGAACGACGGATCCTTTGTGTTCTGCCCGATCCCCAGCGGCACCTATGACGTGGTGATCCTTGGCGAAGACAACAACGGAGCTGCGTATCAGCCATCGATTGTCACCGGCGTCAGCAATGGGCAGACGGTTGGGACAGTCAATCTGTACGGCAGTGCGGGCACGGCCACCAGTACCGTGCAGCTCTCGGGTGGGGTGACCTCACAGACGAGCGCGAATCAGCCAACCGCGATGGACGGTTCTATAAGCGCATTGGAAACCGTGGCCAGTGCTACCTACACGATCCCGCTGCTGCCGAACGCACAGCAGACTTCGGCGACGATCTCGCTTGAGACAGCAGCGTCATCCACCTGTACAGCGGGCACAGACTGCGCGACGTACAACCTGCTGCTGCCGACCGGTGGACCGTTCATCGGCGCATATACAGCAAGCGGTGCAAGCCTGACACAGAGCGCCCCGCTGGCCACGTATATCGTCGACGGGCTCGCTTTCGTGCCATCCTCGGGCGGAACGCCGGATTGCACGCCCTCAGAGCAGAAGACAACACCCTACGCAGTCTCCGCGGGTGGTGCCACGCTCAGCATCCAGCCGTTGGCATTCACGCAGTGCCAGTAGTCTTGCCGTAGAAGATCGCGGGCCGAAGTCTGAAGACTCGCCCTGCCGTTCCGGCAAGCGCGGAGCAGTCAACCTCTGCGGGATCTTTGGCACGCGCAGCGGCAGCAGCAAAGCGAACCGCGTCGTTGCTGTGGATACGCAGCAACGACGCGGGCACGGCTCAAAGCGAGCGATGGAGTGCGGGGAACTACTGGACCGTCGGCTTCACTACTTGGGCCGACTGCACCGGATGATGGCTCTGCAGGAAGGCCTCGATGTCGTGGTGGAAGGATGGGCTGTTTGGCTGCAGGACCATCAGTGCGGGCATACCCGGGAACAGCTCCCCGAGCGCCTTCACCAGCATGCCGTGCTCGTCGAGGTAGAAGCGCGCGAGGACCGTCTCCTCATGCGTGCTCTCGTCGAAGGACAGCGTCTCCCACATCCAGGAGAGGCGCGAGCCGTTCGGCACGCCGTGCTTGGCTGCCGTCTTCCGCATCTCGTCCAGTTCCGTGCCCGGCTTCAGGTGCGAGCAAAGCGAGACGACCACCCTGTTATTCGGGAAGTAGGTCTTATCGATGTCGCTCGCGATGAAGTGCGACGCCAGCCCGGACTGGCCGACGAAGATAGAGGCGACCGGCTGGCCGAAGATGCTGCGCACCGCCACCGGCAGGTCCGAGACGGGCGTCACGTGACAGGCGCCGCCATTGAAAGCCTGCGTCACGATCTTCTCTGCCACCGAGTGCATGCTCATCAGTGAGTCGAAGTCGACATCGGAGGCCTGGAGGCTGGGGGTCTGCGCGGAAGCCGTGAGTCCGACAAACAGTGCAACGAAAGCGGTCAGTGTCTTCATACGTCCACCTCGGTGCCAGAATGGATCGCTATCCCACCTTTGACAAATTACCTAAGTAATTCTTCTTTGCCTTTGGTCTGTGCTCCGCACCACCGTTGTGCCATTTCTTTCATCGTCGCTGGTACTGGATAAATCTTTGTATGTGACTGACCTACTCCGCCTTGCGGGGGGGTTTGCCGCGGCCTGGGTGCCGGCGCTCTAGAAGAATCAGGCCCTCACTCCTGTCGTGATCTAGACATCGCTGGGAGTTCGTGCCGCAGCCCTGCGGCTCAAGAATTGATCTGCTACACTCGTCCTGAGTCGCTGTGCCCACGAGTTCGAGCCGACCGCAATGGTTGGCTCCCAAGCGGAGAGGTGGCAGAGCCCGGTTGAATGCAGCTGACTCGAAATCAGCCATACCTTTACGGGTATCGGGGGTTCGAATCCCTCCCTCTCCGCCAACCTTTGTAAAATCCCGTTGATTTAATTGGATTTCCCAGTGTTCACGCGGGTTTGACGCACATCGAGGAATGTTCCAAATGCGAATACAGCGAACTTAGATGTGTGTCTGGACCCGTTTTGCATGATTAAGACGACCGGTGCATGACTAAGACTTTGTCCGGGAAATGGACAAGCCCGCCGGCCTGGGCTGAACCTTCGGCCGTCCCCCGATGTTCGGTGTGAGTTGACCTTTCGGCACTCCTGATCGGGTCACTCGAGGAGCGTCTAGCCCCCCAAGATCAACGCCCTGTGACCGCGTGAGCGCTGTCCTTTCAGATCGGCTCGAAAAGGCATACTTGAATTGGATCCGGCGGCGGGAAGGCGTGGTCACAGGGTCACGCGGCCACACTCAAGCTGTGGAAGTGCACTTCGAATGACCTCAGGGGAGGACGATACCGTTCTCGTATCTGTAGCTGGCGCCGTCGCCACGTGTCAGCACGATCTCGGCTGGTCCTGAGGCAATGGCCGGTACGGTAAGTGTCAGCGTGTTTTCATCCGTCACACTCGCCAGAGCAGGCTGGCCGCCGACGGTGGCGGTAACGGAGGAATCGAATCCGCTGCCGCGCACCGTGACCGCTGTCCCGACACCCGCGCTGGATTGGCTGAGGTGGCCGATCGCCAGTGGCGCTTGCCCCAGGTCGACCACCGTCAGACCCTTATCGGTCGCCAGGTAGACATGTTGTCCGCCCGCATCGATCGCCAGCGGTGAACTACCGGGCTGGATTGTCTCTGTAAGCGAGAAGCGCATCAGCAGCCGACCGTGGAATACATCGATGATCTCAAAGTAATGCGGATACGGGATGTAGTAGAGGCCGCCGGATGCGTTCAACTGTGCGTGGTACAGAGGAGTAGCCGGCTGAGAGATGGGATTTTGATACAGCGGCAGCGGCTGGACGATCGTGCCCAGCCGCCCACCGTCTGGTCCGGCGAAGGCGTTGTAGGCCGCAAGCACGTTCGCGTCGCCCGAGATCGCAGCGCCAACTGCATCCGGCAGATTCAAGCCAAAGTATGAATTGGCCGGGACCGAGTAGATGCAAGAGGTGGTACTGATGACATTTCCGTCGGTCGATGCCTGAACGGAAAACGCATCGGGAAATTGAGGTGACGGGGAGACGAGGTGGCACTGGCCGCCGCCGCCCGCGGGCTGAGTCACCGTCCGGGTCTGCAGATTGGCAATGTAGAGTACGCCGTCACCTGGGCAGGACGGTGCGGGAAGGCTGCCGGTTGCCACAAATGCACGATGGTCCGAGGTTGCCGCCACATACATCGGTCCGTTGGCACAGTTGTTGACCACGTAATTCACCGGGGCGATCCGAATCGCGAAGGAGCTTGCGGACGCATCCGGATTCACGACCGCGAGCGACCCATCCAGGAGGTTGGTGATGAGGAGCTGACTGCCGTCCGGCGTCAGTCCTAAGCCAGTAAATTGCTGCTTTGTCCCGAACGCTGCAGGATGGATCGGTGTAGTGAAGTGCTCGCTGCTGGTAGAGAACACGTCGACATGGTCAACGGCAGTGAGATAGACCTGCTGCCGCTTTGGGTCTGCCACGATCGCGGTGAACCGGTCTGGTGTCGAATAATCGGTGACGCTCTTCGCGTAGTAGAAGCCGCTTTGCAGCGTTCCCGTTCCCGCCGGCGTGGTCACGCTTATGTCCGCAAACCCGGGCGAGCCTTGCGGAATGGTGAAGTCCAGGTTGGTCGCCGGGAAGGGTTCTCCATCGGAGGCGCGATACTGCTGCTTCTGCGATGTGATGGTCGCGCTGTTGATTCCCACTGTGATCGACCCGCCGCTCGCATCATCGGGCAGACCATAGCCGGTGATGCGCCCTGGAGCGCCACCATCAGGTGAACCAGCCGACAGCACCGCATACTGCGGATATGCAGAGTAGGTGAATACCTGAGGGTCGAAGTACTCTACGCCGTCGGGAAGAAGGTACTTCATATTGACCGGACCGGGCGTACTGGATGGCGGGGAGGTCACCGTGATGGTGCCGCTTCCCGCAGCATTCACCGTGCCGCGAGCTCCACCAAACCAGACGTCCGGGATCAGATTGAAGATTGGATAGGGTGATACCAGTGTGCCACCGCTGAGCGGTCCGCTGTATGTTCCGATGGAGACAATGGATTGGGGCTGCATCGTATTCGCACCGAAGTTCTGATAGAAGGTCGCGTCTTCGAATGCGATACCGAACGTTTGTGTCTCAAGAAGCATCCCGTTTGCGTCCACCGCGAACGTTGCGAGTGACGTCTGGTCGCCAGAAGTGGTGTACGGCCATCCGATAGAGGGAGCGACGCCTATCGGACTGACCGACGCTGTGTCATACGTGGTGATCCTGCTTGACGCAACCTTATATAGCTTCGTGCCGTCCCGGCTGAAGAAAAACGTGCCCTGGAAGTAGCCTACGGTCTGCGGGCTGTCGGGAAAGAGCGTCCCGAGCAGGTGTAAGGAAGCGTCATACAATCCGACGCCTGCATTGTTGGCCAACACGAGTCGCGAACCATCCTGGTTGACTGCATAAAAGCCGCACGCCTCGTTTAGCTGTGCGCCTGCGCTCATCGTCTGGGTTGCAACGTCGTATATCAGGATCTGGCAATTCATGGAATCGGAAGAGACGGAGTAGGCCTTCGTCCCGTCTCCCGAGCGCAGAAATGATCCCACCCGCGTTCCGGGCGCAGCCCCGGAGGGAACGTTCAGTTGTGTCAGCGTATTATTTGCCGGGTTCCATACGACCGCTGCATCGATGCCCCCATAGTC
>JAOAPJ010000223.1 GCA_025462805.1 Acidobacteriaceae bacterium | reverse complement strand
ACGATCATGCGCGCCGTGTGCTGCGCTCGGAGTTCGCTGCAGGACTGGTCGACTACCCCACACAGAAGAGTGTGGTGGATGTGCAAGGCGGACTGGAGACCGCTCAGCGCATCGAGGAGCAGAGCATCGTTCTGCTGAAGAATGACCAGCACATCCTTCCACTGGAACCGGCGAAGCTCCGTTCTATTGCTATCTTCGGCGTGAATGCCGACACCGGCATGATCTCAGGCGGAGGCTCTGCGCAGGTCGATCCGCCCGGGCGTCCCGCAGCGAGGTGGCAGGAGCATGTCTGGTTTCCCACGTCGCCACTGAAGGCGATTGCCGCCAAAGCTCCCGGCGTTTCGGTGCGCTACGGCGGCAGCGACCCGGCCTCTGCGGCGGAGGCCGCAAAGGGTGCCGATGTCGCCATCGTCTTTGCCTATCAGTGGGAGAGTGAAGGCATGGACCTCCCTGACCTGTCTCTACCGGACAAGCAGGACGAATTGATCGAGAGGGTGGCCGCCGCGAATCCGCACACCATCGTGGTGCTGGAGACGGGCACTGCAGTCACCATGCCGTGGCTGGACAAGGTCGCCGGCGTGGTCGAAGCATGGTATGGGGGCAGCCGCGGCGCAGAGGCAGTGGCAAACGTGCTCTTTGGCGACGTGAATCCAAGCGCAAAACTGCCCATGACGTTTCCGCGCAGCGTGGCCGATCTGCCGCATCCACACCTGGTCACTCCGCCGCCAGGATCCCATGGCAATCGCGCGGTCCAGAACGCCGGGGAGGCGAAGCCAACCTTCAGCGTCCACTACGACGAGGGTGTGAAGGTGGGCTACAAGTGGTACGACGCGGAGCACAAGCCGGTGCTCTTCCCCTTCGGCTACGGGCTCTCCTACACCAAGTTCCGCTACTCCGATCTGCATTTCGAGCAGGGGCAGGACCACGTCGTTCTCTTCACCGTGACCAATACAGGCGACCGCGCGGGAGCTGAAATCGCGCAGGTGTATGCCGGGCTGCCTGCGGCGGCCGAGGAGCCTCCGAAGCGCCTGGTGGGCTGGGCGCGTGTCACGCTGAAGCCGGGCGAGAGCCGCGAGGTCTCGGTCGCGATCGACCCGAAGTATCTCTCCATCTATGACGAGCAGCAGGGCTGGAAGCTGCTGCCCGGGCAGTACACTGCCTTCGTAGGCGGATCGTCAGCCGATCTGCCTCTGCAGAAGGAAGCAACAGTGCAGTAAGCGAGGCGCGTGCGAATATCGCTCTTCATCACGTGCTATAACGACACGCTCTTTCCGCGCACCGGTCAGTCGGTGGTGCATGTGCTCGAGCGGCTGGGCCATACAATCCACTTTCCGCGGGAGCAGACCTGCTGCGGCCAGATGCACTTCAATACCGGCTATCGCCAGGAGGCGTACCCGCTGGCGAAGCGCTGGGTGGAGATCTTCGCCGATGCCGAAGCGGTCTGTATTCCTTCATCATCATGCGTGGCGATGATCCGCGAGTACTATCCGGCGCTCGCACGTGAGAACAAGGATGCAGCCATGCAGACCGCCCTGGAGGGCCTGTTGCCCCGCATCTTTGAGTTCAGTGAATTGCTGGTTGATCGCCTCGGCATCAGCAGTGTCGGCGCGTACTTCCCGCACCGCGTCACCTACCATGCGAGCTGCCACGGGCTGCGCAGCCTGCACCTGGGAGAAAAGCCGCTGCAGTTACTGCGTGCCGTACGCGGACTGGAGCTGGTGCCGCTCGAGAACGTCGAAGAATGCTGCGGCTTCGGGGGGACATTCGCAATCAAGAATGCGGATGTATCGGCCGCAATGCTGACCGGCAAGATGCGCGCTGTGTTGAACACGCGCGCAGAGGTCTGCACGGCGGTCGACAACTCCTGCCTGATGCACCTGCAGGGCATGCTGCATCGGCAGTTCGCCGGTGTGCGGACGCTGCATCTGGCAGAGATACTGGCCGAGACGGAGGGGCGGGGCGCATGAAGCTGGTGCAGATCGGGGCTCCGGACCTTGACCCGCGGACGGCGCCGCCATTTCCCGAGGCAGCCAGACGCGAGCTGCGCGACACCCAGCTCCGCCGCAACATCGCCCGCGCGACGGATACGATCCAGCGCAAGCGCGCTGCGCTGGTCGAGGAGAAGCCGGACTGGCAACAGCTGCGGGCCGCGGGCTCCGCGATCAAGCGCGAGGCGCTCGTGAATCTTGATCGGTATCTGCTCGAGTTCGAAGAACAGTTTCAGAAGGCTGGCGGCACGCTGCATTGGGCTGCCGATGCTGCGGAGGTAAACCGGATCGTGCTGTCGATCCTGCGCGAACGTGCGGCGGATGAGGTCATCAAGATCAAGTCGATGACTACGGCGGAGATCGGGCTGAACGAGTACCTGGAGCAGAACGGTGTCACCGCGTTCGAAACGGACCTGGCTGAGCTGATTCTCCAACTCGGCCATGACCAGCCCTCGCATATCATCGCGCCGGCACTGCATAAGAATCGCCAGCAGGTGCGCGAGCTGTTTGCCCGCACCATGAATCTGCCCCAGCTGACGGACGATCCCGAAACCCTGACCGCCGCAGCGCGAGCCTACCTGCGCGAGCGATTCCTGCGGGTGAAAACGGCGATCTGCGGGGCGAACTTTCTCGTCGCGGACACGGGCGCCATCGCGATTGTCGAGTCGGAGGGAAACGGCCGCATGTGCCTCACGCTGCCCGATACCCTGATCGCTGTTGCGGGTATTGAGAAGGTGATCCCCCGCTTCACCGACCTCGAGGTGCTGCTGCAGACGCTGTCGCGGTCCGCGACCGGCGAGCGCATGAATCCGTACAACTCGATCTGGCGCGGCGTTGTGCCCGGCGACGGTCCACAACAGATGCATCTGGTGCTGCTCGACAATGGCCGCAGCCGCGTGCTGCGCGATCGCATTGGACGGCAGACACTGAAATGTATCCGCTGCGCCGCATGCCAGAATGCGTGTCCGGTCTACCGCCAGACCGGGGGGCATGCCTATGGCTCGGTGTATGCCGGTCCCATTGGCGCGATCCTGACGCCGCAGTTGATGGACATGCGCCATGCGCAGTCGCTGCCTTTCGCGTCATCGCTGTGCGGCGCGTGCTATGAGGTGTGTCCGGTCAAGATCAACATCCCGGAGGTGCTGGTGCACCTGCGGTCGCGCGTGGTGGATCGCGGCCGCCGCAAGCTCGCGTCGCTGGTCGATCCGGAGCGGGGCGCAATGAAGGTGATGGCGGCTATCTTCGCGAATGCACAACGCTTCGAACGTGCGCAGCGGCTGGCGCGTACAGCGCAGCGGGTGGTGCACCCGGGAAACGCGTGGTACCACTGGCTGCCCGGCATGGCGGGGCGATGGACCGAGACGCGCGATCTGGCTCCCCTTCCGGCGCAGACCTTTCGCGAGTGGTGGCAGCAGCGGGAGCAGCGATGAGTCCGGTCGACAGAACTGTGCCGCGTTCCAGCCGCGAGCGCATCCTGGGGAGGATTCGCGCGGCGAACGAGAGAGCCGGCGCGGAGTCGCAGCCCATCTCGCGCGAGTACCAGCGGGCGGGCAAGCTCCGCCAGGATGAGATGCTGGCCTTGTTCGAGGAGCGTGTGCGCGAATATGACGCGCGTGTCTTCCCGGTTCGTCGGGCAGAGATTGCAGACCGTGCGGCTGAGATCCTGTCCCAGGCCGGACGCCGCCGCATCGCTGTTCCTGCGGGGCTGCCCGCGGAGTGGCGGGCGGCCGGGATCGATTGGGTGATGGATGGCGCGGGCAGCACGCTCCAGGAATCTGCGCTGTCGTATCAAGTGCTCGACGCGGTGGACGGGGCGATGACGGGTGCGGCGCTGGCAGTCGCGGTCTCCGGCAGCGTTGTGTTGCAACATGGGCCGGCTGAGGGCCGCCGCGTGCTGACGCTGCTGCCGGACTACCATCTTTGCATTCTGCAGGCCTGCGATGTGGTTGAGACGCTCCCGGAGGGCTTTGCCCGGCTCGATCCACTGCGCCCGACCACCTTTATCTCCGGGCCTTCGGCGACCGCCGACATCGAGATGGTCCGGATCAAGGGAGTCCACGGCCCACGCTCACTGGATATTTTGCTGGTCGAAGACTAGCGTTTTCGGATCAGGCGATTTGCCCCAGCTTCACACTGCGGGCGCACAATAGTCGGCATCGCTCTTCAAGGAGTCTCCCCCGCATGGCCAAGCATCCAGCCTCGAAACATCCAGGCGCGAAGCACAGCGCGAAGAAGCACCCGCCTGCAAAGCCGAGCCCCGGCAAGCCCGCCCCCGGCAAGCCCAGCCCAGGAAAGCCGAGCCCCGGGGGCCCACAGGCCGCCGGCGCTCCCGTCTTCGCGCAGCCCACGCCCACTCCGGACCCGACCAGCTTCCGCGATCCGGTCACGGACCAGAATCTCTTCGGGCCTGCCAGGGTCGAGCCCTTTCCCAAACCACGCAGTGGGGCGCCGGAGCCCGTCCTGCAATTGGCCGATGTGCTGGGGTCGCAGGGTGCGGCGCACGTCGCCGCGATTCAGCAGTCCGGCCAGATCGTCTTCCACACCGTGGGAGATACCGGCAGCACCAAGGGGCCGGCGACGCAATCGCTGGTCGCGGACAAGATGGTCGCCGACTTCACCGAGGCCAATGCGGCGGATGTGCCGTCGTTTTTCTACCACCTGGGTGACGTGGTCTATAACTTCGGCGAGGCAGCCTACTACTACGACCAGTTCTACGAGCCCTACCGCAACTATCCGGCGCCCATCATCGCGATCCCCGGCAATCACGACGGCGTGACGTATCCGAAGGAGACGGCGCCCACGCTCGACGCGTACCTGCGCAACTTCTGTTCCGCCGAGCCCGTGCATTCGGCGGACGCGGGGAACCTCTCGCGCACCGCGATGATCCAACCCGGCGTGTACTTCACGCTGGAGGCGCCGTTCGTGCGCCTGATCGGCCTCTACAGCAATGCGCTTGAGGACCCTGGTGTGATCTCGACCGAAGGCGGCGCGCGAGTTGGCCTGAACGACGATCAGCTCACGTTCCTTCAGACCGCCCTCGCTCGCTGCAAGAGCGAGAAGTATGCCGGCGCGGTCATCGTTGCGGTGCATCATCCGCCGTTTACCGGCGGCGTGAACCACGGCGGCAGCCCCCGCATGCTGCAGGACATGGACAATGCATCCACCAAGGCCGGCCTATGGCCGCACGTGGTGCTCTCCGCCCACGCGCATAATTACCAGCGGTATACCCGCAAGGTCGCCGGGCTCACCATCCCGTATCTCGTGGCGGGAATGGGTGGTCATGGCGTGACCAAGATGCGGACTGACAGCAGCGGCAGCGCGATCCGCACCCCGATGGTCGCGGATCCTGGCTTGAATCTGGTTAGCTATGACGACACCCACTACGGCTATCTGCGGGTGGTCGTGACCGCGACGACGCTGCGTGTCGAATTTCATCCTGGGGAAGACGGCGGCACGACCAAGACGCCGGATGATGCCTTCATGCTGGACCTGAAGACGCGCGCGATCACCTAGGGAGGGTCCCTCTGGTGATCGCGGGCTTCCGTGCCCACCTGGGATACGATCCGCTGCAAACCAGCCGTATGTAGGGTAGCCGCATGTCTGCAGAGCCTCGTCCATCCACCCGCTCGAGAGGCAACCGGAGACGTCGGCTTCATCCGTCCTGAATCGTTATCTGGAAGTGAAATAGCAGGGCGTCCTGTAAGGCGGCGTCGATCGTATCGTGACCCGCTATACATTGAGCTACACACGCAGATGGTTTGCCGCCGCCACACGTCCATACCAGAGGCCGGAATCCTTGATGGTTCGCTTCTGGTCGCGAAAGTCGACATAGGTTAATCCGTAGCGCTGGCTGTAACCATCCGCCCACTCGAAGTTATCCAGCAGGCTCCATGCATGGTAGGCGCGCACGCGCGCACCATCCTGGATGGCCCGCACTAGTTCGGCCAGATACTGACGGAAGAAGGCGATGCGCCGCGTATCCGGCACCCGGCCGCTGGCATCCGGAGTGTCCAGATAGCTGCAACCGCTCTCGGTGATTTCGATGATGGGGTGGTTGTACTCGCGAGAGATCTGCGTGACGAGATCGTAGATGCCATGCGGCCAGACCTCGAGCCCTG
>JAOAPJ010000197.1 GCA_025462805.1 Acidobacteriaceae bacterium | reverse complement strand
ACTGCAGCAATCAGCGGCGCGGCCAGTGACTCGGTCAGCTTCATCTCGTAGCCGCACTGCGTGCATTGCATGGTCTGCTCGACTGGACCCTGTACCTTCGACATTCGATTACCTCACTGCACGGCTTTGCTGGTCGTCCCTATTTATGGGTGTTTGGAATATTGTTCGCGAGGTGCTGCCTGTCTGCCCATGACCTCCAGTGCGTCGCAGGCATGGGCCAGCCCGTTTTCTCTGTGGAGTAGTCCGCCGATCTCGGCCGCGCGTGCTGCGAAGCGGGGATGGCCCAGGATGCGGCGGATGCGCCGGGCCGCTCGCTCGGCCGTGTAGTCCTGGCGGCGGATGACGCCCGCAATGCCCAGCCGGCGCATGCGCCGGGCGTTGTCCGGTTGATCATGACTATAGGGCATCACCAGCATGGGCCTGCCTGCCTGCATGGCCTGCGCCGTAGTGCCGACGCCACCCTGGTGCACGACCAGTGAGGCGCGCGAAAACAGCTTCGAGTACGGCGCGTACCGTGCAACGCAGATGCCGGGAGAGTGGATCGCCGGCTGATTGCGCGGGTCGGTGCCCACCAGCAGCACGGCGCGCAGACCGGCCAGCAGCGCCGCCCGGGCGCTCTCCTCATAAAAGGGGCCGGCGTCCAGCACAGCCGCCGAGCCCAGCGTGAAGACCACCGGCGGCTCCCCAGCTTGGAGGAACTGCTCGAGCTCATCGGAGAGGTCCTGCTTGCCGGCATCGCCGTCGTAGAAGACAAACCCGGTGATCTCAGTGTTCTCCGGCCAGTCGGGCTGCGGCCGTCCCAGCATCGGCGAGAACAGCGCCAGCACCAGATCGGGCGCATGCTTGGCGTCGAAGATCACGTTCGCGCCGCGGTCCAGTCCAAACTCGGCGCGCAGGCCATAGACCGGCTCCGCCCAGCGGCGTGTCACCCAGCGGGCAAAGCGCGTCACGGCATGGCCGGTCAGCGGCACCGCGCTCTGCAGGCGCGCCAGCCCCGGGTAGGGCGGCAACACCGGCGCGTCGTAGGCGGAGAAAAAAGAGAGCGGTGCCAGCACATAGCTGCCCCAGGGAACGCCGGTGACCTCGGCAACCACCGGCGCCTGATACGTGAGCTCGCCCGCCAGCAGCAGATCCGCGCCACCACCACTCTGGACGGCGGCGAGCAGCTCGTCATAACTCTGCCGGATGACGGGGAACAGCACCTCGCGCAGAGTGCGCTCGGTCCCCTTGTGGATGTCCATCAGCATGGCGACCTGCTGCGGATCGTCGGGGCGCAGCGTGGGCCCGACCTTCGCAAACTCAAGGCCCAGCGGCTCGATCTTCTGCCGGAAGATCTCCGGCACCGCCAGCACTGGTGTATGGCCCCGGCGCCGCATCTCCAGGGCGATCGCGATCAATGGATGAACATCGCCCAGCGTGCCGAAGGTGGTGAGAACAATCCGCATGCCCACCAGCAGCTTATCGGATGCGCTCCATCGCGAGTGGAGGATGCTTCCGGCTTGCCAGTGCTTCTGGTCTCTTACTGATCCGAAGCCCTCATTTCATTACCAATCGGGCGCTTCAATGAGCGCGTGGGCGCCATTGAATGATGAACGTGGAATCAACCTGGCTCGAGCAGCAACTACATGCAATCATGTTCTTCATCCCGTGCCACCGCCAGGTGTGCTTATGTCGACATTCCTTCAGGATTTGCGCTACGCGCTGCGGCAGCTCGTCAAGAACCCTGTTGTGTCACTGACGGCGGTTCTTTCCCTGGCCTTGGGTATTGGCGCGACGGTCTCGGTCTTCAGCATTATCTACGCGGTGATCATGAACCCGTGGCCGTATCAGGGAGCTGATCGCATTGCGGATGTCGCACTGTTGGATAAATCTGGAAAAGAGCAGGGCTATGGCCTCAATGGCCCGCAGACACGTGAGCTGTCCAAAGCCCACTCGCTGGAATACGTCGTGGCGTTCAACAGCTGGAACCTAACAGTCACTGGCAGCGACGTGCCGGAAGATGTCCAGGCCTTGTATTTCACTGGCAACGTGTTTCAGATGCTTGGGGTGCCTGCCATGCTGGGTCGGTACTACCTCCCGTCCGACGCACCCGATGGTCATGACTCGCAACCTGTCATCGTGTTGAGCTACAAATTCTGGGCCCGTCACTATAACGGCGATCGCACGATCGTCGGTAAGACCATTCAGCTGGTGCATAAGACTTACACCGTAATCGGAGTCATGCCACCCCATTTCGGATTCCTCGGCCCGGATGTCTATCTCCCGCTAAAGCTCTCTGATTCTGCTAATGAACAGTACGGCACCTTCGTGAAACTCAGAGCCGGCGTCAAGCCGGAAGCCGCCTCGGCAGACCTGCAACCCTACTTTCACGAATTCGCGAGACAAACCCCCGAGCACTATCCAAAGGAGTACAAGAAAATTGCAATCGAGAACCTTAGCTACTGGGTTCTGCGCACCATCAGCAAGACGCTCTATCTTCTCTTTGGCGCGGTAGGATTATTGCTGGTCATTGGCTGCGGCAACGTCTCTATTCTGCTGCTCGCGCAAGGCACGGCTCGTGAGCATGAGTTTGCCGTTCGCTCTGCAGTCGGCGCCAGCAGGGTCCGCATCGTCCGCCAGCTTCTTACCGAATCACTTCTCCTGGCTCTCACCGGAGCGGGCTTCGGCGTGCTTCTCGCCTACCAGAGCCTTGGCTTGATCGTCGCCCGCTTGCCTGAACAGTCCTTCCCCAACGAGGCTGACTTCCACATACACGTACCCGTGCTGTTGTTCAGTGTCGGACTTGCCGTGGTCACCGGAATACTCTTTGGACTGTTTCCGGCTCTTCAGTCTGCGCGTCCGGAAATCAGCCAGGTGATGCAATCGACGACGCGAAAGGTGGCTGGGAGCGTACGCGGAAAACGACTCCACTCTGGGCTGATCGCCGGTCAAATCGCGCTGACGCTGCTCTTGCTCACCGCCGCGGGAGCGGCTATTCAAGAATTCGTGCGCATGATGCACGTGAATCTCGGCTACAACCCACACAATGTGATGTCGGTTGAAATCCCCGTCCATGAAAATACCTTTGCCACGTGGACTGAGCGGGCGAATTACTTCGCTCAGCTTCGAGACAGGATCTCGACCTTGCCGGACGTCCTCTCAACTGGCATTTCCACCAACGCCACTCCGCCACACAGCGGCTGGGACCAGCCCATTGAACTCCGCGGCAAAATAGCGTCGGAAAACCAGGAGGCAAACGTGGACTTCGTCGATTCCCGGTATTTCCGCACCTTGGGGATTCCGCTGAGGACGGGCAGGTTATGGGAGGAAGCAGAAGTCGAGCACGGCGCTTTGCTGGCGGTCGTGAATGAAACCTTCGTGAAGCACTATTTCCCCAACAGCAATGTTCTGAGCGGCTCGGTGAAGATCGCGAAGCTGAAGGGCAGCTCCAAGGAAAGGTTGGTTGCGCCGGGCAGTGACGGCTGGTTGCAGATCATCGGAGTGACGGCAGATGTGCTGAATGATGGCCTGGACAAGCCAGTCAAACCGGCGATTTACCTGCCCTACACGCTCCATATGTGGATGGGGACGCAGATTCTTGTGCGCAGCCGCGTGGATCCGCGCTCCATCCTCCATAGCGTCAAGCAGCAGATCGCAGGTTTGAATCCTGACCAGCAGGCCAGCCTCTGGAACGATGGCCTGCTGGAATCATGGATTAGAAATCAGCCGGCATTTGCCAGGGGACGGCTCGTTTCGCTCCTGTTCGCCGCCTTTTCTATCCTGGCGCTGATCCTGGCCGCCGTTGGTCTCTACAGCGTGGTCTCCTACTCCGTCATCCAGCGCACGAACGAATTTGGCATCCGAATGGCGCTCGGTGCTCAGAGGCAGCATGTGCTCAGGATTGTCTTCACGTCCGCTGGAATAAGTGTCGGCCTGGGCATCGTCGCGGGCCTTGGCTTGAGCTTCGCACTGAACCGTCTGATTGCGCAGTGGGTGGAGAACGCCTCGGCAAGCCCTCTCATTCTGTTGGGGGCTTCCTTTCTGCTACTTGCCGTTGCTGCATTCGCCTGCCTTTTACCCGCTGCGCGCGCGTCCACAGTGGATCCTATGCAGGCACTGCGATAAAAATCGTTTCTCTCAAACGCACCACTCCACTGATGTGTATATGTAACCTCCGGCGCAGCCGCCGCCAACATCCTGAAGCTCTAGCCCAGCACCGGGACAAGAAAACTCGTTCTTTGCCGCCTTCAGCAGTCATGGGAATCCTGCAGAAGCCGGTACATCGCGCACTACGTGGGTCGGCCTGCTCAGGTTGATTCAACGCTTACCCTTAGGGTCGTATTGGAAGCACTGCTCGAGCGGCACACCAAGCACGATTGCCACTTTGAACGCAGTCTCAAGGGAAGGCGAATACTTATCCTGTTCGATCGCGATGACCGTCTGACGTGTCACGCCGACCCGATCGGCGAGTTCCTGCTGCGTCATCTCGCGCAGGCCCCGGAGTTCGCGAATTTGATTGCGAATAGCGGGCATCAGAGCGCTCTCCGGTACGCCACAATCTGCGCGGCGGTCTTCGTGATGTCCGCGATCACCAACATGCCAAAGAACACGCTCAGAAAATGGAGTCCTACCATCCGGTTGTCCAAACGAAGATGGCCGACCGTCGCGTGAAACCACAACATGCCCAGCCCGGCGACCATGAGTGACGCGATCGTGAGATAACCTGCACGATAACCGCGCAGCTCAATTAAGCGATCCCGCTCGTCTGTGACACGATTGCGGGTTAAAGCGGCGATCACCGACTGCAGGATCATCTGCAACACGATGATTGCGATGATCATGCCTGCGACCTTATTGACTGAGTTTTGCTGGTGCAGGACGAAGTAGGGGCCGTACACGACGAGCTCCGCGGCTAGCGAGGCGTACAGAGACTTCTCCCGGTATGAAAGGCTTGTCGCCATGGAACGTCTCCCTTGTCAAAAATATTTGACATCGCAGAACATAGCTCTATCTGCCGGGCCGTGTCAAACATTTTGGCCATAATATATTTGACACACAATAGTAAAAAGCGCTATTTCTTACTTGCCATGACAGGTCTATTGCTGTTCTTGCTAATTTGCCGTGATTCCATCCGGGACCAGAACAAGGCTGTAATCGGGATGACTTCCAACTGGATCGAGAAATGGAGTAACGCCCCCTCTCTCTACTGGTTTCGCAATCCAGTACTCGAAACGAGTGGCGTGACTTTGAGCCGTTGGGCCTTCAAACGACGAGCGATAAGTTACGCAGCCCGTCAATATGAACCCTACCTGCCCTACCTTCCCTCTCATCGTGGGGGCGCCGTCTTTGAGAGGGACAATATGGTCCTTCGGAATGGTCGCGTTATAGGGATAGATTACGGGGTCATGCGGGAACATTTCATAGCCGCTCATTGTGGATTGAGGAACTCTGTTTGGATCGCACCCCTCTTTTTGTCTAACTCTCGCGGCGTCGAAAGTCTTGGTCATTGTTCCCACAGGGACTATGTCAAACCAAGACTCTACATGCAAAGCGACGCTGGACCCGACGTTCTCAACTCTTTCTTGAATACCTATTTTGGCCGACCCATCGGAGAGGAATTCTATCGGCGCAGTTTGCGAGAGATCGACCTTCATCCACGGTCTGTTGCCTATTACCAAAGCATCTTTGGCTATCGTAGCTGCCGAAGCTGCGGCGTTAGCAGCCTGAGCGCTGGCTTTCGTGGCCTCCTTCATCTCGGTGAGTTGACCGTAGTAAATCCAGAGCGCGACGAGACCAATCAGCCCAAGGCCGACTTGACTCCAAAAAGTAGCGTGGGTGATCCAGTGAACATCCTTCGCAAGGTTATTGGTGGCTGTGCCATTATCGCGGGAATCGTCATTGCTACCTTGAGCCACTATGCCCTGCTTTACCGACGAAAACCCCTGCTCGGCATTCCCGGCTGGCTGTTGGCCGCTGCTTTCATCTGGCACGGTCTGTCCCTTATGGGAGCATAATTAGCACTATGAAACACGAATACCATGAAGGTCCGAAAGCTGCGGAGAAGTTTGAGAAGGTGGCAATGAAGGTCTTCCGCGCTCCCAAGTCTAGCGCTAAACCTGTGCCAAAGAGACATGCAGTGCGTAAAACGAAGAAGGCCAGCAAGGGTTAGTGTTTACGTTTACCGCGCCCTTGCCGCCTCCTAGAGAGACGTGGCGCTGCCAGCACCGCTTGTGAGTGCAGCATAGGTTAACCGCTTGCCAGCCACGTTACGCGCCGCAAGTTCAAAGCGACCCAAGTCGTCCACGTCGCGGCGATTGTTGTAGCGAAAGGCTTGTTCGTCAATATAGCGGAATAGATGAAAAGGCTCGACTGAGATGTAGGTTCCACCCAACGTTCGCTTCAGCATGCTCCAGAAATTCTCGATTCCGTTCGTATGGATATTGCCCCGCACATAGGCTTCCGCATGGTTGATGACTTCGTGAGTAAAGTTGATTCCGCGATACGGATGATGCTCGTCTGTGATGACGATGGAGCCGGGAGCGATAGACGTGTGAGCAAGCTCGTGCAGGACTTCGCGTGTACGGGCCTCCACGACCTCAGCCTTAACGCGCCCCTTGCGCTCCAGCATCCCGACAACGATGGTCTTCCCCTTGAACGTGCCGCTCGCCTTGAGAGCCTTGGCCCGTTTCTTAGAGTGCATGTTCTTGGCCTTACCGCCTACGAATGTTTCGTCCATTTCGATTTCGCCAGAGAGCGGGGAAATGTCATCTTCGTGCATCAACATGCGCAAACGGTGCAGCATGAACCAAGCGGACTTCTGAGTGACGCCGATGGCGCGGTGAACCTCGTAAGACGAGACGCCGTTCTTGCAGTTGGTAAGCATCCACAAAGCGCATAGCCACTTATCGAGTCCGAGCGGCGAATCCTCGAAGATGGTTCCAACCTTGAGGGTGAATTGCTTCTTGCAACCCTTGCAGAACCAAATCTTGCGAGTGCTGATGAACGAATGCTTCTCAGAGCCGCAACGGGGACACGCCACCACTCCATCCGGCCAACGAAGCTGCTTCGCGTACTCAAAGCAACGCTCGGGATCGCTGAAGTAAATGATGGCCTTCTGAAGTGTTTCGGGCGTGTCCATGTTTAAAAGGTACGCCGAATAGGTTTGTGTGTCAAGTATATTATGGCCAACATTTTTGACAGACCAGACAGAAGCCGCATCTGCCGCCTCCTGATCGGTTCCAATCAGACGGCGCGAGTCGGTGCTCTCGAGTTAGGTAACAAGGAACGCGCTTGGCGCCTGCAATACGCACCCGACAGCCGCCATGACCCCGCCCGCAACCTCGCAGCCATACTCTTTCCCAAAAGTGGAGTTCACAGCAGTCTCAGTTACAAATATCTGTCACTCCCAGCGGTCCAAATTGATAGCCTTAGATAAGGACTCGTGAATGGAGAGGTTTCCAGGCTGATGTCCGCCGCGCCCCATCTCGTAAGCCTTTATGCTGGACATTTTTGCGAGCAAGTCCTTGGCGCTCAGTAGCTTGCAGTCCGGAAGCAGGAATGCCCCGAAAGTGATGCGAAAAATGGCCGGTAAGCGTAATGGATTGAGATATTTACCCGTAAGTCCCGCAGAATGACATTTTTGCCCGCCGGAGCACCCCCTAACACAACTGGAAACAGCAGCTTAGGAGAGAGATCCGGAAAGCCTCCGGTGAGGGGGGAGGGGTGGGGTGGTCGACCGTTCACGCCACCAAAGCTGAGAATCTGACTCCCGGCAAGGTCACCGCCCGACTGCGGGAGCGAACCCGGCAAAGCGCGCCGCCGGCGCGGCCGCCCCGGACGGCAAGTCCGTTTCTATACTGGAGAGGATGCGGACACTCGATCGCTCCCGGCAGTTGCAGCAGCGTGCGGAACGTCTCTTACCCGGCGGAGTGGACTCGCCGGTGCGCGCCTTTCGCGCCGTGGGCGGCGACCCGCCTTTCGTTGTGCGTGCCGAGGGCGCCTACCTTTGGGACGCCGACGGCAACCGATACATCGACTACTTCGGCTCCTGGGGGCCGATGATCCTGGGCCACGCCTTTCCGCCTGCGGTCGAGGCGATCCAGGATGCGGCGGCACACTCGGCGAGCTTCGGGGCTTCGACCCCGGCCGAGGGCGATCTGGCCGAGCTGGTGGTTGCCGCGGTGCCCTCGATCGAGAAGCTGCGCTTCGTCTCCTCCGGCACCGAGGCGACGATGTCGGCGATCCGGCTGGCGCGGGCCTTCACCGGCCGCAAGTACATCATCAAGTTCGAGGGCTGCTATCACGGCCACGCCGACGGCCTGCTGGTGAAGGCCGGCTCCGGTGTGGCGACCTTCGGCATTCCCGGCTCGGCCGGCGTACCCGAGGAGATTGCGCACTTCACGCTGGCGCTCCCCTACAACGATCTCGCGGCTGTGGAAGCCTCCTTCGCCGCGCGGCCGGGAGAGATTGCCGCGGTGATCCTCGAACCGGTGGCCGGCAACATGGGATGCGTGGCGCCGGCCGCCGGCTACCTCGACGGCCTGCGCGAGCTCACTGAGCGCGAGGGTGCGCTGCTGATCTTCGACGAGGTGATGACCGGCTTCCGCGTGGCGCATGGCGGTGCGCAGCAGCTCTACGGCATTACCCCAGACCTGACCTGCCTGGGCAAGATCATCGGCGGCGGACTGCCCTGCGGCGCCTTCGGCGGCGGGGCAGAGATCATGAACCTGCTCGCGCCCCTCGGTCCGGTCTACCAGGCGGGCACGCTAAGCGGAAACCCACTGGCCATGGCTGCGGGATTCGCCACGCTCGACTTCCTGGCGAAGAACGTGACAGCCATCTACGGTCAGTTGGAGATGGCGAGCCAAGCCGTGGCGGAGGGAGTTGCAGCGGCGCTGCACGGTGCGGGCCTCGGAGTAACGACGAACCGCATTGGCGCAATGTGGACCTGGTTCTTCACTGCGGAGCCGGTGGTGGACTTTGCCACCGCAGCGACCTCGGATACCGCGCGCTTTGGAGCCTTCCACCGCGCCATGCTGGATGCCGGCGTTTGGCTGCCGCCCTCGCAGTTCGAGGCGGCGTTTCTCGGAACAGCGCACACACCGGAGATCGTCAACGCGACTATCGCCGCGGCGCGGCAGGCGATTGCTGCAATGGAGCAGGCGCAGCCGGTGCGCTGAACCGTCGTGCCAGTCCGGCCGCGCCCTCATCGATGCTCGAGCCTTAGAG
>JAOAPJ010000140.1 GCA_025462805.1 Acidobacteriaceae bacterium | reverse complement strand
AGTCGCAGCGCTTGATGATGGCCGTGCTGAGCCGCTTCAACGAAGGCCGGCAGGCGAAGCCGATTGCGGGTGTGCTGATCTGGTTTTTCCTGCGCCTCATCCTTGCTGGAGCCGTTCTTTATGTTAGCCTTAGGAGTTTGGAGGGCTCGGTGTACGCGCTTTGCGCGGGTCTGGGGTTGGCCGTGGTGGCGCTGACGATCGAGTCGATTCGACTGCTGCGCGCCTGGACCATGTAGCTCCCTCCTTCAAGGCTTGACTTCACGCAGGAAGCGACATCGCACGTTATGCCAGTACAGCTCCCATTCACAGCCTTCCTGAACCACTATTTCGCAGGACTCGCCAACACGATCCTGGCGCTGTTCCATGTGCACCCGCAGTATCCGCAGGCGCCCATCGACAACCCCATGGCAATGGAACTGCTGATCTTCTTCGCGCTGCTGCTTTTCTTCGTACTGGTGCGGGCCACCCTGAGTGTGGACAAGCCTGGCCCGGTGCAGAACATCGCGGAGATGCTGCATGAGTTCGTGAGCGGACAGGCGGAGTCGATCATCGGCCACGGCTTTGAGCGCTATGTACCGATTGTCACCACCATCTTCATCTTCATCTTGTTCAGCAACCTGCTTGGGTTGCTGCCGGGGTTCATTTCGCCCACGGCCAAGCCATGGGTCCCGCTTGGCGTCGCGCTGATCACGTTTCTGTACTACAACTACCACGGTGTCCGGGAGCAGGGGCCGGTCGGCTACTTCAAGCACTTCCTGGGACCGGTGTGGTGGATCTCTCCGCTGATGTTCCCCATCGAGATCGTCTCTCATCTGTCCCGCATCCTCTCGCTCACAGTTCGTCTCTACGCGAACATGTTTGCCGGCGACATGGTGACGCTGGTGTTCTTCTCGCTGGTGCCGATTGCGATTCCCGCCGTCTTCCTGGGAATGCACCTCGCTGTTTCAGTCATTCAGGCGTACGTGTTCATGATGCTCGCGTTGATCTATCTGGCGCAGGCGACGGCGCACGACCACTAGAGTTCTGCGGCCGCTGCTGCCAATGCGCGCGGCCTGCTTAGACATTTCAGCCAGGGAGCCGCTTCCGCCCTGTCTGCATCGGCCGTTTAGCGTGAGGGTGCCAGCACGGTGAGCATCAACCACCCACTGACGGTTCAATTCTGGGAGCAACGGAGAAACACAATGCGGAAACTGCAAATCCTCTTTACAGTGCTGAGCGTGCTCTTCCTGGCCGCCCCGGCATTCGCACAGGACGCTGGCGGCAACGGAATGGCCATCGGACTGACCTCGATCGCAGCGGGCATCGGCATGGGCCTTGCGGCTGGCCTCTGCGGCCTGGGTCAGGGCCGGGCAACGGCTTCGGCCACCGAAGCGCTGGCGCGGAACCCGGGCGCACGTCCGGGCATCCTGCTGCTGCTGACGCTGGGCCTTGCCTTCATCGAGTCGCTCTCGCTGTTCACGCTGGTCATCATCTTTGTAAAGGTGCAGGCCAGGATCCAGTAAGAGAGGCAGTTCCGAAAACGAAAGCCCTCGGCCACATGGCTGGGGGCTTTTTCTTTCCTGACATGCGTTCCGTCTAGGATGACAACTGCGAGGATGGCAGCATGGAGCCGGCGCTCGTCTTTGATCGGATCTCGAAGAAGTTTGGGATGGCGCGCGCCCTGGCGGACGTGAGTTTCTCGTTGCAGCAGGGCGAGATCCTCGGTCTGGTCGGTCCGAACGGTGCCGGCAAGACCACGGCCATGCAGATTGCGACCGGATTTCTGCTGCCGAGCTCGGGTAAAGGCTGGCTGATGGGGCGAAGCTTTCGCGATGCCAAGGCGCGGCGGCAGCTAGGCTTTATGCCGGATGCTCCGGTCTTCTACGGTGGCGATGTCTTCGACACCTTACGCTTTGCTGCACGTTTGAATGATGTCTTGCCCACACGCGAACAGATGGAGCGTGTGCTGCGCCGCGTGGGAATCACTGAGTGGCGTCGCGATGTACGACGATTCTCGCGCGGGATGCAGCAGCGGCTCGCCATGGCACAGGCGATGATCCACCATCCGCGCGTCTTCATCCTGGACGAGCCTGCATCCGCCCTCGATCCACTCGGCGTGGTGGAGATCCGCACGCTGCTTATGGAGCTTCGCGCGGAAGGTGCTGCCATCCTGCTCAGTTCGCACCAGCTGAACGAGGTGGCGCTGGTGAGCGATCGGATCGCCTTCCTGCATGAAGGGCGGCTGCTTCGCTATGGGCGCCTGGACGCGCTGCTCGGTGAGGCGGATCAGGCGGAGGTGACGCTGCGCGGGTTTACGCCGGGGCCAGGCTTCAGTTCGCCTTGGGGGGCTTCCGGTGATGGCGAGGTGTGGCGCGTGCCGGTCTCTGAGACGCGGCGCTTCCTAGAGGCGGCATGGGCACAGGGTGCAGAGCTGGTGAGCGTGGTGCCGGTGCGGCGCGACCTGACCGAGCTGTTTCTGGAGTGGACACGGAACAATGCGCAGCAGGACCCGAATGCGAAGCCGCAGGCAGGGGACTCGCACCCGTGAAGAGCCTGCGGATCGCTCAACAACTGTTGTGGGCCAATCGCTGGCTATGGCTGCTGCTGGTGTTGTGGCCTTGGGGAATGGCAGCCCTGCTGCTGTTGGGCGGTCCTCATCCCGCGATCGACGATGTCGAGGTTGCGCTGCAGCAGGAGGCCATCTACGGATTGGCGCTCGTCTCCTTTACGGGTGGGGCGCTGCTCGGCAATGAGCAACGCTCTCGCCGCATCATGCTGGTACTCTCGCGTGCTGTCAGCCGGCGACAGTATCTCGGCGCGCTGTGGCTTACCGCAGTGTTGCCGCTGCTGGCCTACATCGTGGACCTGGCGTTGACCGGACTGTTGTTGCGTGCGCCGGCATCGATGCTGGCACAGATGCTCGGCGCCCTCTTGCTGCTCGGTTTAATGACTGCATCCGTCGCAGTTCTCTGCTCGCTCGTGCTGCCGGGCGTTGTGTCGGGAATGTTGAGCCTGGGAATCGTGAGCGTACCCTTGCTGCTGCCCGAGGGCGTCCAGGCCGCGCTGACGCGATTGCTGCAGATCCTGCTGAGTGGGCCTGCAACAGAGCAGGTCAGGCTGGTCTTCGCTGCGGGAACACCGGAGGCGCTGCTGCTGAGCCTCGGGATCTTCGAAGCGGCTGCCAGGATCTTCGAGCGCCGCGACTTGAGACTGAAGAGCGAGTAAGGGTTACTCGCCCTTTGGAGCGGGAGCGCTGACCGGAACAGCGGCCGGCTCCTCCGCCGCGAAAGGCGAGACGCCGTCCGGAAGCAGGATGCGTGCGCCGCGCTGCGCCAGGTCGAGGGAGCCGCGCGGCACCACGCCGAGCAGCAGCGTGGCCGAAGCGGACAGCAGGATGGCGAGCCCGAGTGTCAGGGACATGCGTGGCACGGCCATCACGGGAGAGCCCTCCGCCGGTTTGGTGTAAATGGCGGTCAGCAGGCGCAGGTAGTAGAAGCAGGCGATACCGCTGTTCAGAAGGCCAATGATGGCGAGGCCGGTCATCCCCTGCTGCAGGGCGGCGGAGAAGACATAGAACTTGGCGAAGAACCCACCCGTGAAGGGAATTCCGATCAGCGAGAGCAGGAAGAAGGCCATGGCTCCAGCGAGCACCGGCGCACGATAGGCGAGGCCGCGGTAGTCGGCAATCGACCACAGCTCCTCGTTATAGCCGCCAGCATGACTGATGATGGCGAAGATGCCGACGTTCATGGCGACATAGCAGAGCGCATAGAAGCTGGCGGCCGCCACTGCCTGCGGCGAGAAGCTGGTGAAGGCGACCAGCAAGTAGCCCGCGTGCGCGATGGACGAATAGGCGAGCATGCGCTTGACGCTCTGCTGGCGCAGCGCAGCCAGGTTGCCCAGGGTCATGGACAGCGCGGCCAACACCCAAAAGAGTCCCCACCAGTGCTGCTGGAGCGAGGGATACGCGCCATAGAAGATACGCAGCAGCACCGCAAAGGCTGCGGCTTTCGGTGCGGTGGACATCAGGGCTACGGTGGGAGAGGGTGCACCCTCGTAGACGTCGGGTGTCCACACATGGAAGGGCGCGGCCGAGACCTTGAAGCCGAGCCCAATAAGGATGAGACCGATCGCGGTCCAGGCGAGGATCGGAGTGGAGGTGTGGGGCAAGGCCGCGGCGATCTCCGCGATGCGCGTGGTGCCGGTCGCGCCGAAGGTCAGCGCGATTCCGTAGAGGAAAAATGCCGTGGCAAACGATCCGAGCAGGAAGTACTTGATAGCCGCTTCGGGACTCCTGCCAGTACGCTTGCGGTATCCCGCAAGGATGTACGTCGAGATGGACGAGATTTCAAGGCCGATGAAGACCAGCAGCAGTTCGACGGCCGAGGTCATCAGCAGCATGCCCACGCTGCCGAAGAGGATCAGGGCGAAGTACTCGCCCATGTCTGCCGCATCCGGCCGTGCAGAGTCGATGGCCGCGAGCACTGCCACCAGCACCGTTCCGCAGATCAGCAGGTGGAAGAAGCCGCTGAAAGCATCGGTCTGCACCACGCCGAAATAGGCAGTGCCGGCCGGGAGAGAGAGTTGCCACACGCTGGCGGCGAGCGAGGCAAGCACGAACGCGACGCTGAGCCAGCCGATCAGCTTGCGCGTGGTCGTGCGCGGCAGCAGCGGATCGATCAGCATGATCACGACGCCGCCGAGCGTGAGGATGACCTCAGGGAGGATGCGCGCCAATTGCATGTTCATTCCACACCCCCGCCGGCCGCAGTGGCGGCCGCATGCGCGGGAGCTGGCGTATTGCTCAAGGCGTGTACGCCGTGGTCGATGGCGCGGATCCAATACGGCGAGGCGACTCCCATGACGAGCATGAGCACGGCCATGGGCCAGAGCGTTAGGTGTTCCCGCGCGACCAGATCCCGCACCGGCGCGCGATGCACCAGCGGCGACTCCGGACCGTAGAAGACGCGTTGCACCATCCACAGCATGTACCCTGCGCTGAGGATCACGCCTGCGGTGCCCAGCGCACCCCAGAGGTGGCTGGTGGCGAAGCCGCTCGACAGGGTAAGGAACTCGCCCACGAAGCCGTTGAGAATCGGCAGGCCGATGAGGGCGAGCACGGTGATGACGAAGAGCGTGGCCAGCCGCGGCATCCTCCCCGCCAGGCCGCCGTAGCGGGTGAGGTCGTAGGTGCCGTAGCGCTCATAGAGAATGCCGAGCAGGACCAGCATTGCTGCGGCGGCAATCGATTCGCTGAGCACGTGAAAGACAGCGCCGTCGAGGCCGTTGACGGCGAAGGTGTAGATGCCCAGCGTGCAGAAGCTGAGGCTGGAGACGGTGCCGAAGGCTAAGAGGCGCTTCAGGTCGAACTGCACCAGGGCCACCAGTGCGCCGTAGAGAATACCGATGACAGCGAGCGTGATCATCACAGGAGCGACCTGGCGCGCCTGGGCAGGGAAGAGCCCGAGGTGGAAGCGGATGAGCGAGTAGAGGCCGAGCTTGCCAGCGAGGATCATGGCCATGGCGGTAGGAGCTTCAGCGAAGGCGTCACTGAGCCAGCCATGCAGCGGGAAGACGGGAACCTTCACCGCGAAGGCGACCAGGAAGGCGAGCGAAATCCACTGGAGAGCGTCGGCGGAGAAGAGAGTCGGATGCTGCTCGAGCACGGCCTGCAGGGTGAAGAAGTCGAAGGTACCGGTGCGCGCATAGAGCGCGAGAATGCCGACCAGGAAGAGTGCGGACGGGATGAAGGTGTAGAGGAAGAACTTGATCGCGGCGCGTGAGCTGTTGCGGCCGCTGGGGTCACGGCCAAACATGGCAATGGTGATAGCCATGGGGACGAGCGACAGCTCCCAGAAGGCGTAATAGACCATCAGGTCCAGCGCGAGGAACACGCCGAGCATCGCCGTCTGCTGCAGCAGGAACAAGCCGTAAAACTCTTTCACGCGCGTGCTGATCGCGTTCCACGAGGCGAGCACACCGATAGGCGCGAGGAAGCCGGTGAGCACGACCAGCCACATGGAGAGTCCGTCTACGCCGACGTGGTAGTGGATGGGTGGCGAGAGAATCCAGAGGCGATTGATTTCGAATTGCGGTCCGCTGTGCGCGTAGTCGAAGTGTGCGGGCAGGTGCAGGGTCAGCCCGAAGGTCACGAGCGCAACAAGCAGCGTCCAGAGCTGAACGAGCTTGCCGCGGTCGGGCAGGAGCGAGAGGATCACTGCGCCGATGGCGGGAACCAGCAGGATCCAGGTGAGGATGGTGTGGTCAAGGCCGGTCATGGCTGTTGCGCCCCCAGCCCGTGTCCGGGAAGGCTATGCAGGTGCGCTCCGAAGCCGAAAAAGGAGAGCAGCAGGATGATGGCTGCCCCGATGGCGAGCCAGCCGGCATAGGAGCGGATGTTGCCCGACTGCATGCGCCGCAACACCGCGCCGACGCCCTGGGCGCCTCCGGCCAGCACACGGCCGCCACCGCCGATGATGCCGCGATCGACAGCGCCCCAAAGCCCGTAGCGCGCCAGCACGAGCAGGGGTTTGACGATGAGCAGGCCGTAGATCTCGTCGACCCAGTACTTGTTCGCGAGCAGGCCATAGAGGGCACGCGAGTTCTCGGCGATCTTCGCGGGCAGATGCGGCTTACGCCGGTAGAGTGTGTCCGCAAGCAGCAGCCCGATCAGCGCTGCCAGCACGGAGCAGCCGGTCAGCATGCGTTCCGTCTGTGGGTCTTCGGGCTTCTGCGCAGGCTCGGTGACCGGCATGGTGCCAGTGGTGCGCATCGCGATCGAGACCTGCTCGAAGGAAGGCGGTGCGCCAACGCCGTGCGTGATCGGTTCGAGGAAGTGTCCGAAGCGATCGCCGCCACCCAGCGAGTGCGGGATGCCGATCCACCCGCCGGTTATGGAGAGAAAGGCGAGGATCAGCAGCGGAACGAGCATGGATCCGGGAGACTCGTGAATGCCATGAGGGCTCCCGTGGATGTCGTGGGCGTGAACCTCGTCCGGAACGTAGTCCATGGCGGCCGATCCGTGGTGCTCTTCCTGCGACTCGGCGTGGTGCGCCTCCGGGCTGGCCGTCTCCAGCCGCAGCTTGCCGAAGAAGGTCATATACCAGAGCCTGAACATGTAGAAAGAGGTGATCGCGGCAGTGACCAGACCAACTGCCCAGAGCAGCGGACCGCCGTTTGGTGAGCGGAAGACCTCGGCAAGGATGACGTCCTTCGAGAAGAAGCCAGCGAAGGGCGGGAACCCGGAGATGGCGAAGACGCCCATGGTCATGGTCCAGAAGGTGACCGGGATATATTTCCGCAGACCGCCCATAGCGCGCATGTCCTGCTCGCCGCCCACAGCGTGAATGACCGAGCCGGCGGCAAGGAAGAGCAGCGCCTTGAAGAACGCGTGGGTCACCAGATGGAATATGGCGGCCGAGTACGCTGCCGCGCCGCAGGCCAGGAACATGTAACCGAGCTGCGAGATGGTGGAGTAGGCGAGGACGCGTTTGATATCGGTCTGGACGACCCCGACTGTAGCGGCGAAGAACGCCGTGGCCGCGCCGATGATGGCGACCACCGTGAGAGCCAGTGGCGCGCGGTCGAACAGCACATGCGAGCGCACCACCATGTAGACGCCGGCAGTAACCATGGTCGCGGCGTGGATCAGGGCGGAGACGGGAGTGGGACCTTCCATTGCATCCGGCAGCCAGATGTAGAGCGGGATCTGCGCCGACTTGCCGGTGGCGCCGAGGACGAGCAGCAGGGCGATGGCGGTAAGGAAGCCACCCTGCCACTCTGGATGCTGGCCGATCTGGCTGAAGACCTCGGCAAAGCTGAGCGTGCCGAAGTGCACCATCATCAGGAACATCGCGAGCAGAAAACCGAAGTCACCGATGCGGTTGACCACGAAGGCCTTCATGCCGGCCTTCGCGGCCGAGTGCTTCTGGAAGTAGAAGCCAATGAGCAGGTAGGAGGCGAGACCGACGCCCTCCCAGCCGACGAACATCAGCAGGAAGTTCTCCGCCAGCACCAGGATCAGCATGAAGAACATGAAGAGGTTCAGATAGGCGAAGAACCGCCAGTAGCCCTCCTCATGCGACATGTAGCCGACCGAGTAGATATGGATGAGAAAACCAACGCCGGTGACGACCAGCAGCATGACCAGGGTGAGCTGATCGAGCGCGAAGGCGAAGTCGGCTTGAAAGACCGAGGTCTTGATCCAGGGCCCGACACGCTCCACGTGCGGCAGGTAGAGCGCGGAGAAGGCGGTGTAAGCGTGCAGAACAAGCAGCAACGGAGCCGCGGTGAAGATCAGCGCGATGGCGGAGACCAGGGCCTTCGGCAGACGCCGGCCCAGCAGCCCGTTCAGCAGGAAGCCGATGAAGGGCAGGACAGGGATAAGCCAGAGATGGAGGTTGCTGTCGTTCATAGTTTCATCAGGTTCACCTGGTCCACGTTGAGCGTGTTCCGGGTGCGGAAGACAGCGATGATGATGGCCAGCCCCACGGCAGCCTCGGCCGCCGCCACCACCATCACGAAAAAGACGAAAATCTGCCCGTTCACACGGTGCCACTGGTGGGCGAAGGCGACAAAGGTCAGGTTGACCGCGTTGAGCATAAGCTCAATCGACATGAACACGGTGATGATGTTGCGCTTGATCAGAAAGGCGCCTACGCCGATCGAGAACAGGATGGCACTGAGCACGAGGTAGTAAGCAATGGGCACGACCATGTCAGGACTCCTTGCGCGCCAGCGCGACGGCGCCGAGGATCGCAATGAGGATGAGGACCGAAGTGACCTCGAAGGGCAACAGCAGGTCGCGGAAGAGCACCTTGCTGAGATCGGCGGTGGTGACGAGTTCATCGCCCAACCGCGCATTGCCCAGCGGTCCGCGCACGGAGAGGAAGATGTAGGTGAGCAGGCCGACCAGCGCGGCCACGCCGGGAAAGCCGACCAGGTATGCGGCGCGGCTGCCGGTGGTGCGCTCCTCTTCACCCGCGTTGAGCAGCATGATGACGAAGGTGAACAGCACCATGATGGCGCCGGAGTAGACGATGACCTGCGCGGCCGCGAGGAACTCCGCGCCGAGCAGCAGGTAGAGCACGGCCAGCGAGGTCATTACCACGATCAGCGAGAGCGCGCTGTTAATGGGATGGCGCTGCAGCAGCAAGTTGAGCGCGCCGCCGATGCACAGTGCTCCGAAGATAAAGAAGAGTGCTAGGTACATGCCGATATCTGGTGCGTGCCGATACGCTGGCGGGTGGGACTGGAGACCGCAGAAACCCCATAGTAAATCACTGCGACGCCCCGTATCTGTAGGTGTAGATCAGGCTGGTGACAACGATGTTCGCGATGGCGAGGGGCAGCAGAAACTTCCAGCCGAAGCCCATCAACTGGTCATAGCGGAAGCGCGGCGTTGTGCCGCGCACCCAGATGTAGAGGAACACGAAGAAGAAGACCTTCACCACAAACCAGAAGAGCGGCAGCAGGGCCTGGAGCACGATCCAGTGCGGGGTGGGGAACAGGTTGCCGAAGGGGCTGGTCCAGCCGCCGAAGAAGAGCAGCGTGGCCACGCAGCCCACCGTGATCATGTTGGCGTACTCAGCCATGAAGAACATGGCGAACTTCATGGAACTGTACTCGGTGTGGTAGCCGCCGGTCAGCTCGCTCTCTGCCTCGACCAGATCGAAGGGGGCGCGGTTGGTCTCGGCATAGGCGGAGATCAGATAGATGAAGAAGGCGACGAACTGAAAGCCGCCGAAGACGTTCCAGGAGATCAGGCCATGCGCGGACTGGACGTCGACGATGTCGCGCAGCCGGAGCGAGCCGGCACGCATAACCACGCCCACCACCGACAGTCCGAGCGCAAGTTCGTAGCTGACCATCTGCGCACTCGAGCGAAGCGAGCCAAGCAGCGAGTACTTGTTGTTCGAGGCCCAGCCCGACAGGGCAATGCCGTAGACCCCGACGGAGGTGACAGCGAGGATGATGAGCAGGCCTATATTGAGATCGGCAATCTCGAATAGATCGACCCCGTGGAACTTGATGTTCGCGCCAAAGGGCACGACGGCGATGGAAAGCAATGCGCACGCGAGTGCGATGACCGGCGCCAGGATGTAGAGCGGCCGGTAGACCTCGGCCGGCATGATGTCTTCCTTGAGGAAGAGCTTGGCGCCGTCGGCCAGCGGCTGCAGCAGCCCGAAGGGACCGACGCGGCTGGGGCCGAAGCGGTTCTGAATGCGGCCCACCACCTTGCGCTCCAGGAGCACCGTATAAGCGACGCAGGTGAGCAGGACGACCAGCACCACGGCGATCTTGACCACGCTCAACAGCAGGAAAATCAGCGGACTCACTCAGGCTCTCTTTCTTCGTTCTCTGATGCCAGCTTCGACAGCTAATCCGCTGCAGTCTCCGTAGGGGCTTTGCGGTGCGATTCGTAGACTTCACCCAGCTTGGCGCTGTAGCGCCCCAGCGTGCCTGAGGTGAAGAGAGCGTCCTCCGCCGGCAGAACCAGGTCGCGACGCGGCGGGATGGGTGCGGTGTTGATCTGCACCAGCTTGGTCGGCACATCGCCACCAGCGAAGAGGTTCAGGCGCGAGACGTCATAGCCGGGGACGAGACGCGCGATCTC
>JAOAPJ010000125.1 GCA_025462805.1 Acidobacteriaceae bacterium | reverse complement strand
TCCAAGCGGACCAGCGCCCATGTCCACACCGTCTTCAAGATCGACATGACGCGCATCGTGAAGCTGCGCGAGAAGGAGAAGTCGAAGTACGAGCAGCGGAATGGCGTGAAGCTCACCTACATGCCCTTCATCACCAAGGCTGTGGTCGCTACGCTGCGCAAGCTGCCGATCATCAATGCTTCGATGGAAGGCGACGCTATCCGCTATCACCAGAATGTGAACGTCGGCATCGCCGTTGCGCTCGACTGGGGATTGATCGTGCCCGTCATCAAGCAGGCGGAGGACAAGAGTTTTCTCGGCATCGCCCGCGCCATTGCCGACCTCGCAGAGCGTGCCCGCACCAAAAAGCTGAAGCCCGATGAGGTCGGATCCGGCACCATCACCATCACAAACCCGGGCATCTTCGGTGAGCAATTCGGCACGCCGATCATCAATCAGCCGGAATCGGCCATCCTGGGCGTCGGCGGACTGTTCAAGGAAGCGACCGTCCTCACCGACAAAGATGGAAACGACTCGATCGCCATCCGCCACATCATCCGCCTGACCCTCGGCTTCGATCACCGCATCATCGACGGTGCCGATGCCGGCAGGTTCATGTCGGAACTGAAGAAGTATCTGGAAAATTGGTCCGACGACATCGGCTAAGCGTCTCCGGCAACACGGCAGCGGCGGACCCACTCGGTCCGCCGTTCTGCTTTACAGCCGCGCCTTCGCCTCCAGCACACGCTGAACCGCCTCTTCCGGCGTGTCGCCGATCGCCGAGAGATGCCCCATCTTCCGTCCCGGGCGCGCCGTGTGCTTTTCATACAGGTGCAGCCGCACGCCATCCACCTCCAGCGCACGATCGAATCGCGGCTCGCCGTTGGCCCACACGTCGCCGAGCAGGTTCACAATCGCCGCAGGCCGCAGCACTTCGACGCTGCCCAGCGGCAGATCGCACACCGCGCGCACATGCTGCTCGAACTGACTCGTGACGCACGAGCGCTCGCTCGCGTGGTAGCTGTTATGTGGCCGAGGCGCCAGTTCGTTCACCAGCAACTCGCCCCGTTGCGAGACAAACATCTCCACCGCCAGGATTCCTTCCAGCTTCAACTCCTGCGCCAGCCTGCAGGCAATTCGCTGCGCCTCCCCTTCAAGAGCTGCCGGTATCGAAGAAGGAATCACACTCCACGCCAATATCTGATGTTCATGGTGATTCGTCGCCGAAGGAAAGGACTTCAGCGCGCCACTCGGCGTGCGCGCCACCAACACCGAGATCTCACGGTCCAGTGCAATCGCGCGCTCAGCAATGCAGGGCCGCTGTCCTAGGGCGCGCCACACGGCTTCGCCATCTTCGACAGTATGCTCGCTCACGCGAAACTGGCTGCGCCCGTCATATCCTCCACGTGCGCTCTTCACAAAGCAATCGTGGCCAAACTCCTCCAACGCCGCCTGCATCTCCTGCCCCGATCGAATCGCTCGATATGGACCAACCGGCACCTTGTGCGCTGACAGCCATTCCTTTTGGGTAATGCGGTCCTGGATGATCGCCAGCAGCGCCTCACCCGGCCGCACCGGCGCATACCGCGCCGCGGCACGCAAGCCATCGAGCGACACCTGCTCGATCTCAAGGGTCACGACATCACAGCCGCGCGCCAGGTCTGCCGCCGCCTTCGCGTCATCCCACGAACCCTCAAAGCACGCATCCACGACGAAGCGCGCCGGGCAGGACGGGTCCGGATCCATCACCTGCACGCGATAGCCCAGAGACCGCGCCGCCATCGCCGTCATCCGGCCCAACTGACCGCCGCCCAGAATCCCGATCGTCGCGCCGGGCAGAATCGCGCTCACTGCGGCAGCTCTTCCGCCAGTACCTCGCGCATGCGGCTCTCGCGATACGCTCTCAGGCGCTGGCGCAGCGCCGGATCCTCATTCGCCAGGATCTCCGCAGCCAGCAATGCGGCATTCGCCGCCCCCGGGCGCCCGATAGCCAACGTGCCCACCGGGATACCCTTCGGCATCTGCACAATCGACAACAGCGCATCCAACCCCTGCATCGACGTAGCCGGCACCGGTACTCCCAGTACTGGCACCAGCGTCTTCGCAGCCAGCATTCCCGGAAGGTGGGCCGCGCCGCCCGCTGCCGCGATGATCACCTTCAGTCCTCGCCCTTCCGCCTCAGCCGCATATTGAAACAGCAGATCAGGCGTGCGATGGGCCGAGACAATCCTCGTCTCTGCAGCTATGTCAAACTCACGCAGCAGTTCCACGCACGGCTCCATCGTCGCGTAGTCGCTTCTGCTGCCCATCACGACACCAACCAAAGGAGAGCGTGCCATCGCCGCATTATAACGGTGCCCTGCGCGCCCTCGCCTCAGTGCGGCCGGAGCCACTCCACTGCAAGCTGCAGGATGGTAAACAACAATCCGAACGCCCCCGCAAACCCCTTTACGCGCTGCACACTCAGCTCGTGCCGCTCCACCCGCTCCTCCAGCAGACTCAGGCGCCCCGGCTGTCCGTCGCCCAGCAGCGATGCCATCTGGCTCTTCACCACGCTCAGGTCGGCCAGCACCTGCGCCTCAAACGAACTCATCATCTCCATACAGCCTTCCACGCAGATCTTTACTGCATCGCAATATTCACGAAAATCGCGCTTGAAAACCGCGAGTAGTTCGATGGCGTCGCCCCGTCGTACATCCGCACGTAATAGCGCTCCACGGGCGCCTCACGCACAATCGTGAAGTTCGCCACCGGGCTGCGCAGCACCAGGTCGGCCCCATCGCCCGCTCCGAACGTCTCATCGCTTCGCCGCACCTCGAAGCCCCCGCCTGCCGGCGGCGCCGTCACCGCCTGCACCAGGATCTGCGTCGCACTCACACCCACCACCACCAGATCTCGGAGAGATGCAAGTGCCGTGGGAGCCGCCAGCGCCTTCGATGGCAGCCATGCCTTGGCCGGAGAGCCCTCCAACGTCTTCAGCGAGAACGCCTCCGCCCACTCATTGGCGTACGTCAACTTGTACTGCAACAGCTCCGGCGCACACGAGGTCGCCTTCACCTGCACCGCACGGACCAGCAGCGAAGCGGCCACCGCAGCAGTCGGAGCTTCCACCTGCAGTAGATCCCCTGGCCAGATGTCCGCACTCTGGTGCGCATTCCAGCAGTCGTACGTGCCCTTCCAGGCGCCCTCGCTCCAGGTTGAGGTCGCCAGCAGCGCCAGCGCGGCCAGCTCACAATCGGCAGACGTCCGGGTCAGCGGATGTTCCGCTCGCACAATCACGCTGCCCAGTGTCGCTCCATTTCCGGCAGCCATACGCGCCAGCGCGTATCCGCCCATTCGATACGCCACGCTCACCACCGTCCCAGCCGCAGGCACATTGCCCTTGTAAAAAGTCATTCGTCCAGTGCTCGTCACCT
>JAOAPJ010000080.1 GCA_025462805.1 Acidobacteriaceae bacterium | reverse complement strand
GACGACGGTATCCGTACCGCTCCTGGATAAAGAAGATGGGCCCGCGACTTGTGGCTTTCACCAGGAAGGCAATGGCGAAGATCAGGGGGGAGAGCGCGACCAGCCCGACAGCGGCGACGATCACGTCCAACCCCCGCTTCAGGGCATGTGCGACCGCGTGCGCATCATCTTTGGCTACCAGCTCAACAAATGGCGAGGAACGCTGACGCAGCGTCCGGTCGTGATTCAGCATGTAGAAGTCATTCAAAGAAAGGACGCGCACTCCGGCCGCCTCAGCCATGGACACGGCCCGCTGTGCGAGGTCATAGCAGGAGCGGAGTGGCGCGGCGATGATGAGTTCGTCGACCACGTTCTGCAGCAGGTATTCCGGTAGCTCATCCACACTTCCGAGATAACGAGCGGAGATATCGGGGGACATCTCGGAACGTGCGCGATTATCAAAGAAGCCCAGGAGCTTACGCCTGCCCCGAGGGTCCAACCGCAACTCGCGCCACGCTTTGCCCGCGCGCCGCCCGGTGCCCAGAATCACGACGTGGTCTGGCTCCTGCCAGCGTTCGACAACTCGACTGCCTAGCAGTCGCAGTCCTTCGTAGAGGATGGACGCAAGTAAGAAGGCGGCCAGGATATCTCTGATGGGCCCTTGCGCCTGGCGCGCATACAGGTAGATACCCATGACGACCGTCATGGCCGCGCACGCGGAGCTGGTCAGGCCAAACTGCCGCAGGAGGTTGATATCTCGCCGGTATCCTCCGACGAGCGCCATGCATTGCTTCCAAAGAACGGTGAAGACGATGGAAAAGGAGGCGTTGAGCAGCGTCACGCGGATGGCGAGAAACTCGGTCAACCCCACAGCGGAGATGCTGGTGGAGTTCGCCCAGACGACCGCCCCAACGGCAATCGCCATGGCGATCACGCTGTCGACCGCTGTGGTAAGTACATTTCCTGTCGCGCTGGTGCGAGACATAGTTATTCACCCCTTTCGCACGCCAGATGCTGGCTTGCGGACTGCATATCTCTCAATTGCGGAGCGATCGCCGTAAGCCGATTGCCGTGGTATTCGTTGACGACGTCCGCATAGACCTGTTCGAGCCGGCCGATGACGCACTCCCAGTCCATGCTCTTGAGCACGCGCTGCCGGTTGTACTGCCCCATGCGGCGACGCAATCCTGCATCTTTCAGCAGGGCCGCCAATGCCGCCGCCAGTGCTGGCGTATCTGCTACGGGAACGCGAAAGCCACCAGCATCGTCGATCAGACAAGCAAGTCCCCCGGCGTCGGTAGCTACTACGGGCAGCCCGCAGCTCATGGCTTCCACCGCGGTCATGCCAAAGGGCTCACCATGCGAGGGAAGGCAGTAGATATCTGCCGTCTGAAACAGCGCTACTGCCTGTTCGCGTGACTGAGCGCCGACAAAACGGATACGCGCCGCACCGAGCGAAGCAGCCGCCCGTGCTTTCGCCTCCATGGACTCCGGTCCATCGCCCGCGATGGTGAGGAGCGCGTGAGGGAAGTCTGCTGCAATACGCTCGAACGCAGAGATCAGATCGAAGACGCCCTTCCGCCGAACCAGGTTCGCAAGGAAGAGGATGTTTACGGATTGCGAAGCGCTGGAGTCAGCAGGTTCAACTCCTGGCGCAGGGCGGAATCTGCGCGCATCGACACCGTGCGGAAGAATCGTGATGCGCTCTCGTAAGGCGCCTGCCCGGGGGAGACGATCCGTCGCCGCTCGTGTGGTCAGCAGCAATCGGCTTGCCCGCTGCTGCTGCGTAGCTGCAACGCTACTGTCAAGCCACGACAGCGCTTTGCGAAGGATCGCGTAGGAGGACGTAACCGCCGCCGGATCATGCGGCCATTTTGGAATGTACGGACCGAGCACCAATGGAAGAGGACTGCCGGCGAGCGCCAGGCTGATGCCGGTGTACACCGGATTGAGCTGATGGATGAGGCTGAAGCGTACGCTACGCTGCAAGCGGTGGAACAGTTGGCGCACCGCGCGCATATAGCCCACGCGAGCGCGGATTGGGCCGCCCTGCGTAGCCAAGACATACACATGCGCATTCGGCGGAAGAGGTTCGGCTAGGTCGACCTCGCAAGCAGCGATATGGAGGTCGTGTCCACGCTCCGCAAGCCTCTGCAGGAATCCATGGGCGATCAATCCATCGCCATGTGGCCGATGATCGGTTAGCAAGGATGAGCAGTGCGGAACGAAGATCGTCTGGCGAGGCGATGCGGTCATATGCGCACCTCTGCAGCCCTGCCTGAGAGACCCAGGCGCCCTTCCGCAATGGAGCGGACATATCTGAAATCCGCGCGACCGAAAAGGACCTTCGGCCTTGGCATGGAAAGGAAACGGGAGAAGCTGCTCATCACGAATGCGAATCGAATGCATGTCGAAATGAGCAGGGAGGCGGCTGCTCCCCGGATTCCAAATCGCGGTACGAGCACCACCATGAGCGGTATCGTCAGAGACAGTCCGATTGCCTGGAGCGCGGTGACGACTCCTGGCCGGCCCAATGCCATGAAGGCCTGCGAAAGAACCTGGGTAGCGCCTGCGATGACTACCTCCACGATCAGAATGCGAAGAATGGTGGAGGCGTTCTGGTACTCCGCACCGTAGAGAACTGCGAGCAACTTCGGTCCGGCGAGCATGATGGCGCCACCAGATAGAACGGTAAGCAGTGTGGTGAGGCGCACAGTTCGCCCAGTTAGTGCCAGGACTTCGGCGGGCGGCCGGGACACAGCCTTCGGGAAGAGCACCATCACGGCGGCAGTATGGAAGGCGTTGAGCATACGTGACAGGCTCAACGCGACCACATAGGTGCCCATCATGTCTGGCTTGAGGATGTGCACGACCAGGGCCTGATCCACGTAGAGCGACATGGTGCCGCAAAGATCGATTCCGTAGGAGCGGAAGCCGTAAGAAAGAAGTCTTCGGGATGACGCAATGAAGTCCTTGACGCTTGGCCGGAAGTGGCGGTGCAACGTTATGCCGAGCGCGATGACGGCAGGAAGTCCAGCGGGCACATACGCCCAGGCGGCGGAGACGGGGGTGAGCCGATGCGTTCCCCAGAGAATAGCCAGCGCCACGAGTGTCAGTGCAGGCGGCCCGACAAGCGACAGGTTAGAGGCTCGGAAGTTGCCTTCACTTTCGACTGCGGCTCTCCCGATGAGCAGGAATGCTGCAATAGGAGTGTTGAACAGGAACACGCGGGCAAAAAACTGTATGTGTGCTGAGTATTGTGGCATCCAGAGCGGCAGCGCAAAGAAGGCCACTCCGGAGATGAGAGTACTAAGCACTATGCTGAGCAGAAGTGCGGCGCCGACAAGGTTTGAGCGCTGTTCCGGCTCCCGCCGAAGCTGATAGGTAAGTGCGCTCGGCAGGCCGAGGGTGAAAGAACTCGCGAGCAGCGTGTACCAGAGGATCATCACCGCCAGCTCCCCCCGGCCAGAGGGCGCCAGAGCGCGCGCAGTGACGATTCCAGTCGCTGCGTTCACTGCGATGATCAGCAGCTTCGCCCCCGCAGACTGCGCAAAGGCCTTAGTCGCGGATGGCTGGTGATTGGATCTTTGATGCATGCAAGCTCCCGATTGGCGTGTGCTCTTGAGCTCGGACAGGGTGCGGTGTCGACAGCGTCCAGAACCCTGGTGACTTCGATCTAAGGAACGAAGGAAAGCGGGTTGAAATAGGTTCCGATATTCGCAGCCTGCACATAGTGCTGCAGCCGGCTGATCTTGTCGTGAGGAACCAGAATCATGTCACCCGGCTCCAGCGCCATGTCGTGTTCAAGCTGTACTGTCTTATTCACGTGCGTCAGGTTGAGCTGCTTGACCTCTGCAATGTCATCGTTGACACGGCGGAACACGATCACCTGACCTGACTTAGCGGAGGCGGTGAAACCCCCCGCCATGAGGATCGCCGACAAGGCGGTCATGTTGTCGCGAATATCAATCTGGCCAGGCTTGGCAACCTCGCCCGCCACCACGACATAGGGGCGGGTGAACTCCTGCAGAACAAGGTCAAGCTCCGGCTGGTTTAGCGTGGACGATTCCTTGTTCACAATGAGTTCGTGGGCCTGAGGAATGGTTAGGCCACCGACTCGTACATCTCCGGCCACATTGAGGTTGACATATCCGTCTGGCTGCACAGTGACGAGCTGGTTCAGATCCGGTGTCAGCCGGTATCTCAGCTCAAGGGTGTCTCCGGGGCGGAGGTGATAGCGAGGCCGCTCTCGCAGCTGAGTATCTGCGTTGGCAGCCGGCATCATCACAGACGCAATGGCGAACACAAGTGGCAACATCAGGTTCTTTCTCATCTAGAGACCCCACTTCTCGAGTCGCGAAAACACAGACTCTGGAATCGGATACGTCCGTTTATTGAGCACATGGCCTAGTACCCGGCCTCCGGCATCGACCACGTTGCGCTCCAGGTACGAGACCTGGTCTTTGGTCGTACGATTCGCCTCGATCACAAGCAACACACCATCCACCAACGGCGCGAGGGCGGTGGACTCATTGCTCTTTCGCAGCGACGGACAATCCAGGAGGATGTAGCGCGCCTGCTGCCGGAGGGACTGCAGGACAGCGAGACGGTGGGTTCGATCGTTGCGCCAGATCCCTTCTCTCTTTGTGATCTGTCCCCGGCCGGCAATCTTACCTTCTCCGCTTGCAGCGCCTCCATGCCCCGGGAGAATGCCATTGACAAGCTGAGAGACACTAAATGACTGGGCGGATCCAGAGACATCACGATTGAGATCTGCGACCAGTTGAGATGTGATGTGACTGGTTCCGGCACCGGGGTGTGCTGCGACCAGAGCAATCACCAATCCGCCCTGGGAACGCTGGAGTCCGTCCCGCTGAAACACGTTGTAGATGAGTGACTGACAAGGACTGGGCTTCTCAATCAGTTCCAGCACGGAGTATGCATCACGTTGCATGATCATGCCTCCTCGGTATTACGAAGATTGGACAAGGAGGCTGCCATTTCACGAACTGCAAACGTGGATGGCAGTTCATCACGCTCCACAGAAGGTAAAAACCGCCTGCCCTCTCGACCCAAAGGCGCCAATGGGATGGTCGCGAGCACTGGATATTTTGATGAGCTCTCCAATTCGCGGGGGGTAGCAAAGGTCCGACGCGAGCTCTCGGCCATATAGATAGCCGCGCCCGCCAAGAAGAATGCGGCGAGCACGCCCAAGGCGGCGTTCAGCAGCGGCTTGGGAGATACCGGGTGAAAAGCGGCGGTGGGATTCTCGGCGATGGCAACATTGACCAGCTTGTGCTCGTCCATAGAATCCTCAATCTGCGCCTTATCGCGCTTCTCGGAGAAGAGTTCAAAGTTGCTTCTTGCCTGATCGACCTGCTCCTGAAGGCCGTTATAGGTGACATCTAACTGCTGCAGCTCACCAAGCTGCTTGTTCAGGCCTACCAGCGCGGCGGAGACAGATGTTCCGCGAGCACGCAGGGCATCCAGATCGATCTTTTCCATAACAGACGCACTCCTCACCTGTTGCCACGTCGGGTTGATGTCTGTTGTGTCCTCCGACCCTTTCTGCGTTTGAGCCTGGTTGAGAGCAGTTTCTGTGTCCAGGATCTGGTGGTCGAGCTCCTTCACCGTTCGGTCGGAAGAGTTATACCGTGTGGCTTGCTCCGTCCTCCGGTTGCGCAACTGCACCAGCAACGTACGCATCTGGTCCACGGACATTTGATTGAAGATGGTGTGTTGCTGCGTGTTCTGACGTACGGGAACCCTCACTGTGGCCTGGGCGCTCGCGAGATAACGGCGCTGCGTCTCCTCGACGCTGGTCTTGTTGTCCCGCACATCCTCTTCCAAGGCGGCTATTTGCTTGTTGAGGGTCTCTTCCTGTTCGGGCACGGAGACCAGGTGGTGCTGCTGCTGGAATGCGACCATGTTGGCATTCGCCTGCTCCCAGGTGTCCTTGTAGCGCCTTGCCTCATCAACAAAGAATTGCGAGGTTCCATCTGGACGGGATAGCCTCTTGCGTTGCGCCAAATAGGCGGCTGCGAAGCGCTGCAGGGTTGTCATGGCCTCAGGCTGAGACCGGGCGGTAAAGCTGACAGTGACAACATTCGACTTGCGAGGAGCGTCGATCTTCAGGCGCTTACGGAAGTCGGTGATGGTCTTCTCATGCATCTTCAAATCTACGGGAGAGACTGGCGCCGTATTGGGCGTGCGCGAAAACGGATCTGCGGCAGCCGTCAAGACATCATCACTTCCTAGCACTTCCAATTCGGAGTTGATCTGCTGTTCAGTGATTTCAGAGCTTCCCTGGCCGGCGCTCCGATCCGGCGTAATCACAGGAGTGCTGCGATTGTTCTCGAGCAAGAACTTCATCTCGGATCGATATTGGTTTGGGGACAGCAGAGTCACGGCAGCAACAGACGCCACCACCGCGCCAAAGAGAAGCAGGAAGAGGAGTCTGTGACGGAAGAACGATTCAACCAAGGGGCGAATTGCGCCCCTGGAGCCATCAAGCCCAGTGGTTTGCATGCCGACAATGCTCCGAGAGGGATGGAGGCGCCGCGCCCTTCTTGAGCGGGTCAGGTAGCCTCTGGGTTGGCGGTCTATGCTGGCCGGATCTAATAGAGACGATCCATTTAATGCCAGCTGAGCGAATCGTCGGTGATGTTAAGACCATAACCTTGTTAGACCGGCTCGCCGTTAGAAGCTTTGATAAAGAATGCCCGCTGTGCTTCTAATGGAGCACAAAGAATTCGTGCTATCTCTAGTGCTTCTAGTGGCGGTGTATGGAATAAATGGGCGCAATATTAATCAGACTTTAATAGGGGAGTGTAAGTATTGCCGCGAGCCACGTCAAAAGATACACGCACTAAGCAGTTACGAGTTCTCTTCTTCGACCATACGGCGAAGATGGGAGGTGGGGAGATAGCTCTCCTCAACCTGATCCGTAGCCTCGATCGTGAATTGGTGTACCCGATTGTGGTGCTTGGCGAGAATGGTCCGCTGGAAGATCTTTTGCGCAGCGAGTGCGAAGTACATGTGTTCAAGCTTGGCGAGCGAGTCGCGCGCATAAGAAAAGATGACCTCGGCTGGCGCTCCCTGGCGAAGTTCGAATCCATCGCCGTGTCCGGCCGCTATGCCTGGAGATTGGCGAGTTTCGCTCGGCAGATGGAAGCGGACCTGATCCATACAAACTCTCTTAAAGCGGATCTGATTGGTGGACTTGCCGGAAAACTCGCTGGTATTCGCATTATCTGGCATGTTCGAGACCGGATTGAGCCTGATTACCTGCCGCGCGCTGTGGTCAAACTCATTCGCACCCTTTGTCGCAACGTCCCCGACTATGTGATCGCGAATTCGGAAGCTACGCTTCGCACCCTACACCTGGAGGCCTCCAACCCAGGAATGGCGATCGCTTCCGGGGTCGCCCTGGAGAGCAAGCGGCAAGTTGTTCATGACGGCACTCCGCTGTCCAGCGAACCTGTGAATGAGCTGACGGGAAACTCAGAGATGCGCGTGGGCCTGGCCGGAAGGATTGCTCCCTGGAAGGGGCAAGATGTGTTTATCAGGGCCGCGGCGATGTTGCAGTCCGAATTTCCAAATACCCGCTTCGAAATTATAGGTGCACCGCTGTTCGCAGAAAGAGAATACGAGGACAGGCTTCATGCACTTTGCAAAGAGCTCGGGGTTGAGTCGAGGGTTGTTTTTCACGGATTCATCAGCGGCATAGGTCCCCTGCTTGAACAGATGGATCTTATGGTTCATGCATCCATCACGGGTGAGCCGCTCGGTCAGGTGATCATTGAGGCTATGGCGGCTGGAAAGGCAGTGGTTGCCACGAATGGTGGAGGGGTTCCAGAGATTGTGCAGGACGGCTTTACGGGTCTGCTGGTGCCAATGGGCGACGCAGTGGCCATGGCAGACGCAATCCGAGGACTGCTAAGAGATCCCCAGCAAAGACAGCGCATGGGCGCCCGAGGCAGGGAGCGGGTGGTTCAAAACTTCACCATCGAAACAACGGCTCGCAAGGTGGAAGCCATATATCGTGCGTTGGCCGGGTTCGCATAAATCGATTCGCCAGCGCATTCATCTAAGCGGATTGGACGAACAGCTTTTCGATGAGGAGACAAGGGATGACGATAAAAGGGTATGAGGAGAGAAGGGTGAGTTCCCGTTTCCTGAGGAAGCTTGCCCCGGCTTTATTCCTCCTGATATCAGTCACGGCTCCATTCTCCCAGGGTCAGAGCAAGACGGCTTCGAGCGAATACGTTCCATTGCCCGATCCTGGGTACGGATTTTATTATCATGACAGTGATGCTGAACCCAACATTGCGACACGTTGGGGCTACCATGATGGTTGGGAAGACGGCCGCCGCGACCGGAATCATGGCGAGACGGCGGAAGCAAAGGATAAGCCGCGCTTCTCCAGGCCCGCCAATCATGACTTGGAAGGTAGATTGAGCCGCGACCAGTACCAGTCTCTCTATCGGCAGGCTTATCAGCGCGGCTACGAACATGGGGCAATGCATTGAGCCAATGCGCGGATGGCGGGCACCGTCTGTCCATCCTGAAGGTGTACTCGTATTTAATGTAATTTAAATAAAAGCCTAATTTTTACGAGATCCCTCGGCATTTCTGCCTTTTTCCTGAATTTTGGCAAATTCAGCCAGCGCGCCCACATATTTCTTGTGGGGCGCTGACTGGCATTTGTACGGTTGGATAGGCCGCCTTGCACCGGGTTACTGATGTCTCCGCTTTGCGCAGATAGCATTACCTTAGTTTATTAGGAGTAAACAGGCAATCGAGGTTATGCTCTGGGGAATCACTGGATATCTTAGCCGGTCGGCGAGAGGTCGCTCCCCCAGCGCGTTCTCTGCAAAATAGTCTTTCTCGCCGCATTCATCTAACTCAAGACATTTTACTTCGAGACGGACGATGAGAGTTATTCACTATAACCACACCGATGTTATTGCTGGGGCGGAGCGGGTCCTGTTAAACGCGCTTCCTTATTTAGAGGGCCTGGGGCTCGAGTTGCTCGTGCTCTCACCGAGCGGCGCGCTGCACAATGAGGTGACGAGACTTGGCTTCGCATCCGCGGAGTGCTCGTCGCTCAAGGCGCGATTCACGCTCAGTCCGCTGCGGCTCGCCCAGTATCTCCGCTCTATAGGCGCTTCGATCCGCGAGCTTCGGCAGCAGTTCCAAACGCGTAATCCTGACATGATTCATGCCAATAGTGTGCGCGCCGGCATTGTGGCCACGCTGGCAACGATTGGGATGGATGTACCGGTAGTGTGGCATGTTCATGACATGCTGCCACGCCACCCATTCTCGCCTGCCATTCGCACGCTGGCGGCGCTATCTCGACGAACCAATCTCATCGCGGTATCGCGCGCAACGGGCGATCGATTCGCGGGTGGCATCTTCCGCAGAGTGCTTTCGAGAAAGACAACAGTGCTGCATAATGTGGCGGCACGGGGGAAGACCGCATTTACCGCGGAGCAACGTGCCGCAATGCGAACCCAATTGGGCATGGAAGGTCGCTTTGCGGTTGTCTGTGCGGGGCAGATATGTCCGCGCAAGAATCAGATCGCCCTGGTCGAGGCTTTCGCGAAAGCGTGTCGCCAGGAGCCGCGCATGGCACTCGTCATCGTCGGTTCAGCTCTCTTCAACCACGACAAGCCATATGAGCAGAAGTTAAGAGAGCGGGTAAGCGAGCTGGGGCTAGAAGGCAGTGTGCTGATGTTGGGACAACGCAACGATGTTCCCCTTCTGCTGCAAACAATGGATCTGCTTGCTCTACCGTCGCGACGGGAGCCGTTCGCGATGATTCTTCTTGAAGCGATGGATGCTGGATTGCCGATTGTTGCTGCGGCTGTCGATGGAGTACCGGAATTACTGGCGGATGGTAGAACAGGTTGGTTAGTGCCTCCTGGTGACTGGACAGAGTTCGCGCGTTCCCTCGTGTGGGCGGCACGACATCCGGAACAGCGAGAGGACTTTGCAGCTGCTGCCCATAAGTCTCTCGATACAGGGGAGCGAACGCCGGCCTCGTTTGCGAGAAGGTTCGTAGATATCCTCCACTCGCGAGTTTCTCAGGGCAGTCAAGTGGCAGTCTCCATAGCGAGATGATTCGGGAGACGTGCCCGTCACCCTAGATCCTCGATCGGCTTCCCGATCTCCCAGTGGTGCCCGAACGGATCCACCACACGGCCCACGCGCCAGCCGTATGGCTGATCCTCGACCGGGTTCACCAGCCTTGCGCCCGCCCTCACGGCCTGAGCTGCAAGCGCATCTGGATCATCGACTATCAGCAACATCCGGACTGTGCTGCCGTTGAGCGACGCTGGACTGTAGTTCTCATGCGCGGGTGATTCGTCGGCCACCCAGAATTCTGACTTTCCGATAGCCAGGCGGGCGACGACCGATATGTTGTCCTCACTGATACGAAAGAGCTCGCTCGCTCCGAACGCCCGCATATAGAACTCGACTGCCTTCGAGCCGCCGCGCACCGAAAGCATGGGCTGCAGAACCACACGCTCATTCAGCGGGGCTCGAAGTTCATCAGCCATGACCGCCTGTCTCCTGCAGCAGGCATTTTCTGGTTACACAGCCTTGCTCTTGCGGCTCTTGCCGCCAGTCTCTTTGACGGCTACGTCCTTGCCGGCGCGCTGCGGCTCCTTCTTCGTAGCGGTAGCCGCTGCCGGCGGCACCAGCGTGGGGCGGCCGCGCTCCTTCTCTGCCAGACTCTGCTTCAGCGCGCTCATCAGGTCGACGACGGGAGCGAGGCGGCGTTTCTCCACGCCGGGCGCCGGAGCCATGCCAGCGCGCTTGGTCTCGATCAGCGCCAGCACCTGCTCCTTATAGTTGTCCTGGAACTGCTCGGCCTGGAAGGACGCCCGCAGAGACTCCATGAACTTCTCCGCCAGTGCGACCTCTTGCGCAGGCACCTCGGATGCGGTGTCGTGGCCGTACTCGCCCACTTCGCGCACCTCGGCGGGATAGTAGAGCGTGTGCAGCAGCAGGCCGCCATCGTAGGGACGGATCAGCACCACCTGCTCGCGCCCGCTCATCGTGACCTTCGCGATGGCGGCGAGCTTTTCGTTGCTCATCCCGCGGAACAGCAGGTTGTAGGCACGCTTCCCGGATTCTTCTGCAGCGGAGTAATACGAGGTCTGGAAGAAGATTGGGTCCACCTCATCCAGTGAGACGAACTGCTGAATCTCCATCACGTCGGAGGAGGCCGCCTCGAGCGTCTTCAACTCGTCGGAGGTGACGGTGACATAGGTGCCTTTGTCTACCTCGTAGCCCTTCT
>JAOAPJ010000073.1 GCA_025462805.1 Acidobacteriaceae bacterium | reverse complement strand
GCTGCAGTTCCCGGCGACGAACGCGCTGAACCATGGCTGGGTCTCGGTGGTGATGTTCGGCCTGCTGGCAGGCTCGCTCTACTATTTCGCGCGCAAGCCGCTGGCGCCGAATGAAATTGTCACTCCTGCCAGTGACGAAAAGCCGGCCGGCGAGCATCGGTTCTGACCGCTTCGTGGTATCGGGTGCGAACCCTCGTGGCTTGGCCGGAAGGGCGCGGCAGCCGCACTCTGGTGTTCCCCTGGTGGTGTTTCGCAGCGCGGGGAGAGGATCGACATGATACGTGATCTGCTGTTCCCCGCCGTGGTGATCGCGCTGCTTCTGTCTCCGCTCAGCATTGCCGCCTGGCTTCGCAGACCTTCGGTGTAGGGACGGGGTGGAACACTCGAGCCGCGCCGCTGGCCGCTCACTTCCTCTCAGCAAGAATTGTTGAAACGCAAGTGCAACCGGGAGCACCTGCCCGGAAATGCAGCAGTGCCGCCTCGCTCATCGTGCAAGCGGACTAGTTTTTCGATAGCGATTCACATTCTTTCAACAATGCGGTCTTGCCTGGAATCACAGGTAGTACGTGCGATGCGCAAAATCTTGCGAAACGCAACAGCAAAAACGTGTCTAGCTTCGCCGCATGTTCCCTGTTGCGCACTCCCCCCGCACTGCTTAGTCTCGGGATCGTTGCCACTGTATTCGACGACAAAGCATTCGCCTTTTACTGACAACTTAAGTTGAGCGGGGCCCGCACTCGGTGTGTGCGTCTGCTCGTCGTGGCTGGTCGCAGTCCGGCATTTCCGGCAGGTTTCATTAGCGGTACGCCCGGACCCATGTCCACACGAGGAGCGCAGGCAACCATGCCGTTTCCGTCCCTCGCTCTCCGCAACTGGGCCCCTGTGCGCCCGGACAACAGCGGCACCGCGACCAAAGCGTGTTCTCTGTGCGGGTGGAGTGAAGCTGCGGCAGTTTTCTGCTGCAGCGCTTGCTCTTCCTGCTCATAGGGAGAATTCACGGCCAAGCGGAACGATCTGCGAGACCGCAGAACGGTTCCGTACGCGGATACAGCCTCTTTGTCTCTCGCACCCGGGGCCGGTCTGCGGCGACCGTAACTGCTCCAGCCTGGGCACAGCGTTTGTGCGCCTGCGGAGCAAACTGGCCTCCGAAGGGAGGCAGAAGGAACAAAAAGATGCGGCCTCGTAAGACGATTCTCTGCGTGGATGACAATGAGCAGGCTCTCTCGGTCCGGAAGTTCATGCTGGAGACGCGCGGCTACCGCGTCCTGACAGCCCATACCGCAGCCGACGCGCTTGAGATCTTCTCCGCTGGAAGCATCGACCTGGTGCTGAGCGATCTGATCATGCCGCAGATGGATGGCAACGAACTGATCCGGCGTATGAAGGCGATCGCACCCGAGGTGCCGACGATCATCCTGAGTGGCAGCGTGAAGAACTTCGAGCGGGCCAGCAGCGCAGACGCCTTTCTGCCCAAGGGCGCGTGCACGCCGCTGGAGGTGCTGGAACGCATCCGGGTGATGATTGCCCGCAAGCGGGGGCCGCGGAAGGCGATTGCACACGACATCGCGTCGCGCGAGAGCGAGGCGCCGGCTGGGATGCTTTCTTCGGCGCAGGCCGGAGCAGCGCCGGCTGCGGGATAACCGCAAACGAGTGGCTAGAACGGTACAATCAGCAAGTGCCGCCCATCATCGTCGCCCAGGGTCTCAGCAAAATCTATCGCTCCGGCCGGATCGCCGTGCCCGCACTGAAGGACGTCTCGTTCTCGGTCGAGCGGGGCGAGTTTGTCTCGATCGTGGGGCCCTCCGGCAGTGGAAAGTCGACACTCTTCTATCTGTTGGGAGGGCTGACCCGGGCGACGGCGGGCAGCGTCATTATCGATGGGGTGGACTTCTCGAAGCTTGCTGACGCAGAGCGCACCGCTATCCGCGGACAGAAGATCGGGTTCATTTTTCAGAAGTTCAACCTACTGCCGACGCTGAGCGCACGCGACAACATCGAGATCGCGTACGAAATCAGCATGCGCGATTCCAGCGCGCACAAACCCGCGCCGCTCGATCACGCGTTTCTCCTTCAGCTGGCAGAGATGCTGGGCATCGAGGGGCGGCTGGACCATCGGCCGTCGGAACTTTCGGGCGGAGAACAGCAGCGCGTGGCCATTGCCCGTGCGCTGATTACCCGGCCGGCCCTGGTGTTGGCGGATGAGCCGACCGGCAACCTGGACACGGCGAACTCCGAGATCGTGCTGCGCATGCTGCGGCGATCCAACCAGGAGTTCCAGCAGACCGTGCTGATGATCACCCACAATCCGGAAGCGGCAGAGGTGGGCGACCGCATTCTGCACATGCGCGACGGCCACCTGCTCGACCAGACCACTGCAGTTCCCAGCGCGCACTGAGTTGTTGTTGGTGGGCTAGCGGCGCTACAGCGTCGCGGTCTGCACGCGCGGTCTGACATAGCCGTTGCCGGTCTGCCCGGGGGCACTCTGAGCGCCTGCACTCCTGATGACACGGCGCACTACTTCGCACAGCTCCTGCGGGTGGAATGGCTTGAGCACGAGGCCGTCGATGGGGAGGCCGCGGAGCAGGTTCCGTTCCATGGCATGCGCGGTAAAGAAGACAACGGGGATGTCGCGTGTGCGGGGATCGGCCTTGAGGGAATGAAGCACTCTTTCGCCGGAAAGATCGGGAAGCTTGAAGTCCAGGAGGATGACCTTGGGCCGGTGCTGGCGCGCCATGTTGAGCCCCTCCAGCCCGGTAGAGGCTTCGAGGGGAGTGCCCAGCCCACCGGTCATGAGGACCAGGGTGGTGACGGTGCGAATATCGCGGTCATCATCGACTAGCAGGATGTTCGGCCGTGCAGGGGTTGCAGGGGTACGGTGAGACAAGAAGCTCAGCATATGTATGAACTCTCCGGCTGATCGGCGTCCTTCTGGCCTGCAAATGATGTCAAGGTAGCGCAAAAATTTCCGCGGGCGGCGAAAAATATTGCCAACGCGGGGACTCAGGTAACCGGACGGATGGTACCGGACGATAATGTTGCTGACGGTTTGGGCTAGGAGTGCCGATAGAGCCTAAGCAAGAATGCGCCAGGGAGAACCATATGGCCGCCGCCGCTGCCCAGATGTATCAGCTCGCCCACAGCCAAGCCGCCCGCATGCGAGCCATGCTGGAGGATGTTGCCGATCGGTTCAATGCCACTTTCGCGCTGACCGGCGAGGAGGTCGCAACGCTGGAGGTTCATCCCGAGCTGCACGCCTCGGGTGCAGCGATCGAGCTCAGCCTGGCCGATCAGGGGATCGTTTTTTCGCTTGCCCCTCTTCTGCAGCCGGGGACGGCCAGTGTGGGCTGGGAGCTGGTCGCCTATCACGGCGATCAGATGGCGCCGGAGCGTGTCTGCATGCTGCGTCTGCGCGCCACGAAAGACGGTCAGGTCCGCAGGCTGCGTGGCGCGAGGCTTGTCATTGCCATTGGTGACTACCTGGAGAGCCAACTGACGCAGCGCGATACACAGGAGACGATGGTTGGCGTGCTTACTCACCTGCGCAACGAGACAACTCCTGCAGCGTGGCTGCCGCAGATTGCTGCGTCTCACCGCGTGTACCACGCCTAAGCGCCAGCAGAGAAACTCGGTGTCTCTGTGCAGGACAGGTCTGGCGGAACGGGCTTGCCGGAAAGCGCCTGAGAGGTGCGTGGAGGCAGGTTTACGCGTTGCCGGCGGATTGACCCGTATCGCGCCCGTCGCTATACTCAGCAAGTACTTCAGCGGGAGTAGCTCAGTGGTAGAGCATCGCCTTGCCAAGGCGAGGGTCGCGGGTTCAAGTCCCGTCTCCCGCTCCAGATAGCGGCCCAGCTGCTATCCAGGTGGGCGCGAACACGCAACCGCACCCCACCACATCCTCTCCGCAAGACGGCGCGGTACCCAAGTGGTAAGGGAGAGGTCTGCAAAACCTTTATGCGTGAGTTCGATTCTCACCCGCGCCTCCAATCCCCATCAGCAAATTACGTTCCGACAACTCCTCAAAACAAATGCCTGTAGCGGCGCGCCGTAGCGCTGAACCGGGAACGCGCCTCGGGTCTGGTTCAGTTGTTCAGCGCGGAACGCGCGCTCCATGGTCGTTGAGACGCCTAAGTGCACCTTTGGAGTTCCCGCCCAGTCCTATCTCGGCACGATATAGGCAATAGATGCCTATCGGGTCTTGCTAGGGGTTAATCCGCAGCGCTAGTATTTCGCGCTGGGAGTGCAGGATGACTGATTGGATATCGGTGAAGAGGCGGGTACCCGGACCCAAGGACGGAACCTGGGTGATCGTCTACAACGGAAAAGTACGCCGCATGGCGAAATACACACACGGCGAATGGGAAGCGTACGAAGGCTTCCACCACGATCCCGATCAATCGGAGAAGATCGA
>JAOAPJ010000068.1 GCA_025462805.1 Acidobacteriaceae bacterium | reverse complement strand
AACGCGATCACCTGATCTGCTACGCGGTCAAGGCGAACTCGAACCTGTCACTGTTGCGAATGCTGGCCTCTGCGGGAGCTGGGTTCGACATCGTGTCGGGCGGGGAGCTGGAGCGGGTCCGTCGGACGTCGAAAGCAGCAGTGAGGCGCACCGTCTTTTCGGGAGTAGGCAAGACCACCGAGGAAATGGATGAGGCTCTGCGCGCAGGGATTCTGCTCTTCAACGTCGAGAGCGCAGCGGAGCTGGAGCTCCTCGGAGAGCGTGCGGCAACGCTGCGGCGAAAGGCTCGTATCGCTCTGCGGGTGAACCCGGATGTCTTTGCCGAGACCCATCCGTACATCTCAACCGGGTTGCGGGAGCACAAGTTTGGCATCGACATTGCCAGTGCGCGCGCAGTGTACCGGAATGCGACCCGCCAAAAATGGCTGGTGCCCGAGGGCGTTAGTGTACACATCGGATCGCAGATCCGCAGTGCAGCTCCGTTCGGCGCCGCACTGGCGAGGGTGCGGACGCTGATTGATGAACTCCGAGAAGACGGCATCCGGATTCGCTTTGTCGATGCGGGCGGCGGGCTCGGCATCGATTATGCTGCGCCGCTGGGTGGAGAGCAGTTCGACGCAGCCCGCGAGGCGGCGGCCTACGCCAGCGCGCTGAGCGGCGGGCTGGACGGGCTGAAGGTGCGGCTGTTGCTGGAGCCGGGACGTTTTATGGTGGCGCAAGCCGGCGCGTTGGTGGCGCGCGTCCTCTATCGCAAACGAAACGGTGAGAAGGAATTCCTGATCACGGATGCAGGGATGAACGATCTCATCCGCCCGGCCTTGTATGGAGCGCACCATGAGATTGTGCCGGTGGAGCAGCGGCGTGGTGCTGACGTGGCAGGCACCATGATGGATGTGGTGGGGCCGGTCTGCGAGACCGGCGACTTCTTCGCGAGAGATCGCTTGCTCGCTCATGTGCACCCTGGAGAGCTGGTGGCAGTGCTGGATGCCGGCGCCTACGGCATGTCGCTCGCCTCGAACTACAACTCACGAGGCCGTGCGGCGGAGGTGCTTGTGGACGGCAGGCGTGTGAAGCTGGTGCGCCGGCGCGAGACGATCGACGACCAGTTGCGGTGCGAGCTGTAGCGACGGAGAACGGTCTGTCCCTAAGGAAAGAGGCCCGCGCTGAGCGCGAGCCTTTCCCGATTCGGACTTAGACTACTGCCACTACTGCGTGATGGAGTGAACCGAAGCCAGGGTGCCGGCCTCTGCCGGTTCCGGCGCGGTAAAGGTGTTGGCCGGCAGCGGCTGAACGCCGGTGGCGGTGCTGGGACCGAGGCCCAGCTTGATCAGCGCCCGGGAGTCCGGGGTCAGCTTGGTCTGCCAGCCGTGATCGGCCTGGTACTTCTGCATGGCTGCTTCCGTCTGCGTGTCCCATTGCCCGCTCGGCGTGCCTGTCAGGTAGTTCTCGTGAATCAGGGCAGTCTGGATCTGGGTGGCGCGCTGCGCGTCAATCCCGCGCTGGCCGATCGGGTGAGCGATGCGGTGGCCTATCCGGCGGCTGACTCGACGGACGCTGCCGTGTTTGGTTGGGCTTGCCTGCGGGGCATGCTTTGCGTGCGTCGCGGCGAAACCCGGTGACGCGATCAGGGCTAGGGCCAGGGCCAACGTGCTGCCGGCAGAAGTACGAAACATGCGGTGTCCTCGTTGGGGGGATGGGATATCGCGTTCTGCAGAGAGTAGCGACATGAACGTGAGATTGCAAATAGAAGAGGAGCCGCACCCACGAAAGTTGTGGGTGCGGCCTATCCTACGTAACACAAAGGTGTTACCTACGGCAGGGTGCCACCTCGGTAGAAGCTGCCGGAGTTAGGTTGACGCGGATCCATGATGCTGACCACGACATCCTGCCCGGTCTTCAGGGCGTTCACGGCAGCCGTGTAGTCGGTCTTGCTATTCACCGGGGTCTTGTTAACGGCGGTGATGACCATGCCGGGTCCGAGGTTAATTTCGTCGCCGAAGGAGCCGGGCTTCACTGCCTGAACCAGCACACCATGGATGCCCTTGGAGGCGAACTGCTGGGGCAGGTTCACGGCGGTGATGCCGAGCTTGTCCGGACCGGTCTCCTGCTCACCAGGACCGTTCTCCTCACCCGGCTGATTGTTCTGGCCGCTGAGGGAGCCGACGGTCTTGGTGCGGTCAGCGATGGTAACGGTGGCGGTTTCCTCCTTGCCGTTCCGCAGGTACCCGATCTTGGCCGTTGAGCCAGGGTGGCGCGCCGAGATGATGGTGACCAGTTCGTCCCCATCCTTGATGGGCTTGCCGTCCACCGAGGTGATGATGTCACCCACCTTGAGGCCGGCCTGCTCGGCGGGTCCAGCCTTGGCAATGCTCGATATCAGTACGCCAGACTTGAAGCCGTAGACACGTCCGACGGCGCTGGGCAGGTCAGGCTGGAAGGAAATGCCGATTGAGCCGCGAACCACCTTGTGCGCGGGACTGATCAGGTCGTTGTAGACCTGGATAACGGTGTTCGAGGGCATGGCGAAACCGATGCCCTGATAGCCGGCCGACTGGGTGAAGATCGCCGTGTTGATGCCGATCACCTGGCCATCCATATTGAGCAGCGGACCGCCGGAGTTGCCGGGGTTGATGGCCGCGTCGGTCTGGATGAAGTGCTGGAACTGGCCCTTGGCGCCGGGCTCGATGGTGCGGTTCTTGGCTGAGATGATGCCGGCGGTGACGGTCTTCGAGAGCGCGAAGGGGCTGCCGATCGCGACTACCCACTCACCCACCTGCGAGCCGTCGGAGTTGGCCATCTGCACCGTAGGCAGCTCGCTGGGTGCATCGATCTTGATCACCGCGACGTCTGTGTCCGGGTCGACGCCGACTACCTTGGCCGGACGGCCGCGATCGCTGTCGTTGTCAGGGTCGGTCGAGAGCTTGACGTAGATCTTGTCGGCTTTGTCGACGACGTGATTATTGGTGAGGATATAGCCGCGGGAGTCGACGATAAATCCGGAGCCGAGAGACTCACGTGTGCCGCCGCCGCCACCATCGGGGCCTTCGCTATCCGGGCCACCCTGGCCGCCAAAGAAGCGGTTGAAGAAGTCCTGGAAGTTATCCTGACCGCCGCCCTGCTGATCATCGTCACCGCCGCCCTGCTGGTCGTCGGGACCCTGAGGGTTTGGCTGCAGGGGTGAGGGCGTCCGCGGGCCACCGCGGCGGCGACTGGTACGGCGCTCATGCGGCAGCGTTTCGGTCGAGATATTCACGACCGCCGGCCCGACCTTCTTTGCGATCCCGCTGAACTGGTTGCCGAGCTGGACAGGCGCGGGAATCTTCAAAGGGGTTGCGTCGGAGCTGTTGACCTGATTCTCGCTTCCCTTGACGCCGTGCACGGCGAGCGAGCCGATAAGAATACCGGCAGACAGGGTCGAAAGAATGACAAACGTAGGGGCCAGACGGTTGAACTTGATCCGTCTCAGAAGGGAGTTCATATGTAGGGTCTTACCTCATCACTTTCGCGCGGAGAGTTCTCGCGTTCTATACGGCGATACGCCGGGGCCGCTCGGAGATGGAAATCTCACCATGGACATCTCAGTATAGATGCTGGCGGCGCTCGCCCAGGCTCCAGGCATCATCGGTTTAGACGCTTGGCGGCTTGATCGGTGACCTCGCTGGAGCGACTTTCGCGTTCCTGCTTCCGTCCGGATCAGGGCACCGGCGCCTCGTGGGCCGCGGCGTGCGCGCCCAGCGGAAGCAACTCTGTCAGAGCAATTCCGCCCAGGATGAGCAGAGCACCCGCGGAGGCCCGCCCCGAGAGCCGCTCACCTGCGAAGAGATACGACGTGAGAAAGGCGAATACGGGCTCGAGCGCAAGGATGAGGGCCGTGCGGGTGGCCGACAGGCGCTGTTGCGCCCAGGACTGCACCGTGAACGCTAGTGCGGTCGCCAGCACGCCCGCGATCAGCACAGCGATGACGAGCCTGCCGGAGACATGGAGGCGGGGGTGCTCAAACGCGGGGAGAACGAGCGCCATGACCAGCGTGCAGGCGGCCATCTGCAGCACCGCGAGGGTACCGAGCGGCAGGCGCGGCGAGATGTGAGCGAGGGCCAGTACGTGGAGCGCGAACCCGAGTGCGCAAAGCAGCGTGAGGAGATCGCCGGTGTTGATGCTGCCGAACAGGGCAGCGGGCGGGACGTTGGCCGGAGTGGTGAGCAGCAGAATGCCGGCAAAGGCCAACAGGGCGCCAGCGAACGCAGCGAGTGTGGGCCGCCGCATGGTGGCCGGCCGCAATGCAGGAATGATGCAGAGCAGGGGCACCAGGACCACGATCATGCCGGTGATGAAGGCCGATTTCGCAGGCGTGGTTCGCGCCAGGCCGGCGGTCTGGAAGCTGTAGCCGGCAGCCAGGCATAGCCCGACGATGACGCCTCCGGCGAGATAACTGCGCTTCAGGCGGAGCAGGTCACGATGGTAGATGGCGGCGAGCACCACCGTCGCGACGATCATGCGCAGGAGGTTGAACAGCAAGGGGGAGATATCGCGCAATGCGTCCTTCACCAGCACGAATGTCGAGCCCCAGATGGCCGCGATTAGTACCAGAAACAAAGTGGGGAGCAGGGTGACCGGTGCGGTGCGAGTGTGCTGCGGAAGCGAACGGATAGCAGGGCTCCTCTGGACGTGATCCGATCCAACGAGTGCGCTTTACGTGTGTTGAGAGAGGGACAGCACGTTCCCGTCAGGATCTTTTAACCATGCCACTTTGGCGCCGCTAGGCGAGGTCCATATGCCGCGCTCATCCTGGCCAGGAAACCCGTACCGCTCGAACTGAACGCCGCGTTCGTTGAAGTTGCGAACGTCCTCGTCGATGTCCGCGCTCTCCCAGCCGAGGATGGTGAAGGGTGGCGGCGTGAATTCGCCGACACGGACGACGCGGATCATGCTGCCACCCGAGTCGAACACCAAGGCGAACTGGTCGTCGGCGACAAAGCGAAGTCCAAGCTGGCGCTCGTAGAAGTCGCGCGCGAAGTCGGCGTTGCGAGTGGGGATGAAGCCGATGAGCTTGCCGATGGTTGCCATATCCAGCCTCCTGTCGCGCATGCTAGCGCATTCCAGTGCAACAGTCCCGACTCGAGAAACGAACGGGCTACTTCGGCACGGAGTAGCTCAAAATTGCGTTGGTCACCAGGGCGTAGCTGCCGATGGTCTCGCCGCGGTAGAGCGGGTTGTTGGCGAACAGCAGTGTGGTGCCGCTGCCCAGGTGCGCGGCGACCACGGCGGCGTGTTCGGCGAGCGACTCGCTGTGGTCGAGCAAACCGGCTACGAGCAGGTCCTTCGCGTCAGCGTAGCGCAGCAGCACCTCGGGCCGATCCTGCTCAGGTATCACATAGGGATTGTTCCGCGTCTGCTCCACCGTGAGCGGCATCGGCTCCCACAGCTTGGCCTTGGGCAGGGGAGGAGGAGCGGCGAAGCTGCGGTCCTGAGGCACATCGAGATCGTCGGGTCCGCCGCGACCGGTGGGTCGCGGGGTCCTGGCCTCCTCGCGCAACCGCGTGTCGCCGGTGACCAGACTGCTGACATTGAAGGCCATGCCTTCTTCGCTGTAGACCGCAGGAGCGGTGCTGTAGCCGGTCAGGATGGGGCTGTTCTTCGCGTTGTTGTTTGAGTCCACCAGAGCAGTGTTGAGGATGGTGCCGACCACCTTGATACCGGTGGGCGGCGCGACCGAGACGCCGGGTGCGAGGCCGGTGTCGATGGCGAACTGTGCGGCATCCTGTGCGGCGATCAGGAGCCCGCCCTTCGCAACGAAGTCACGGAGATGCGTGAGGCCCGCTTCGCCCAGCCCGGGACGGACGTCGGGAGTGGAGTCGATGAGGCCGAGATTAGGCGTGATCTCGGACTTCTGCCACGGAATCGCGTTGCTCCACATGGGCATGCCATCGACGATGCGGCGTGCATTGCCAGAGCCGACCGGAGCGAAGAGGATGACGTCGTACTTGGCTCGCAGATCAGGCTCGGCGGCTGCGGTCTGCGTACTGATGTAGGCATAGGGTACGTGCAGGTTGTCGAGCGCGAGCCGCCACCAACCCTCGGGCTGCGTGTTCAGCCACGTGTGCATAAGGGCGATACGCGGCGCTGCAACGGAGTGTGTGGCCACACTGGGCATCTCCGCGGCAGCGACACGCAGGTGCAAGGGAGCCGCTGCCCTTTCAAGATCTGCGCCAGAGACTTCGCGCACGATCCACGTGCCGGTCGGATACGATTGGCCTCCGGCATTGATGGGGGCTTCGGTCGCGACGATGTTGGCCTGCCGGAGTTGATAACGCAGCGTGATGAGGGATGGATCGGCGTGGTTCGCGATCAGGAAGGCATCGCCGGAGAGCGCGTTGGTGGTGCGCGGCGCAGTCGGATCTTCGACCAGGTGCATGGGCGCCTTCAGGATCGCGGTGTCGAGGATGCGCGCCGTATCGACGCCGAACAATGGGCCAAGCGACCAGCCGGTGTCATCGTACGGGTGCTTTTGCGGATCCGCGGGCGACCAGAACTGTCGATCGAGCAGGGCGTCGGCGATGCGGGAGTAGGGCTGATCCATGCGGATGACATAGCTGCCTGCCGAAAAGGTGCGCGATGTGGGCGGCTTCGGCTTGGCCGGCTTTGCGTCTTCCGCGTCGTCGTGCTTGTCTTGCGCGGCTGCCTTCTGTGGCAACTGTACCGTGACAGGTGCGGTGGTCTGTTGCACCTCGACGTGCTGATCGTGCAGCACCCGGAGGAGCATGGCCTGACGGCTCGGCGAGGCCTCATCTGCAGAGAGCACGTAGGCGGCGGGGCCGTTTTGCTCCGGCTTCTGAATAGATCGCTTGCTCTTGAGGTAGTAGTTGTTGAGGAAGAGCCTGCCGTTCTGCGCGAAGTAGTTGAGCGTGGTCAGCAGCGCGGTCTCTTCGTAGTTGTTGTTGTCGCGCTGCGACCACATCACTTTGGGCAGGGGCGGATTGGGACGGTACCAAGTTCGGGCGTACTGCTCGGGCGTGAGGATGCGCTCGACGGTATCGGCGCCGGCATTGCCGAAAGTCTCGTACAGCCGGCTGATGCCGTTGTGCATGGCGGCGAGGAACATCAGGTAGCCCGGGCTCCAGGTGTCGAAGTCGCCGTGGGTGAAGACGCCGGGCATGCCGAGCTTGCCCATCTCCTGCACGTTGGACCAGCCGAGCATCTGCCATTCGTTGGTGAGGATGGGGTCGATCCAACTGTTGTAGGGCTCGTCGCCGACGGTGTTGTCGTAGAGGAAGGGCACGGATTCGTGCAGGTCGTGCAGCACCTGAGCGTGCCATCCGATGTAGGTGTTGAGCACGTTGCGGGTCAGCGCGAGCGTCATGGTCATGGCGTCGCGGTTGTTGTCATGCGCGACGTAGTGGCCCCAATAGAGCAACCGCGGATACGTTTCGCCCGGATGCGCCTTGTGCCAGCGATAGATGTCCACCATGCGGTCGCGCCCATCGACCTCGACCACCGGGGTGATCAGCGTGATGACGTGGGAGCGGATGTATTTGATGTACGGTGAGTCGTCCACGGCGAGCCGATAGGCGAGTTCCATCAGCGCAGTGGGAGCACCTGTCTCCGGTGAGTGGATGGTTCCAGTGATGTAGTAGACCGGCGTGGATTGGGCGATGAGCGGAGCGGCCTTGGCATCGTCCATATCGAGGAGGCGCGGGTCGGCCAGTTTGGCGAGGCGCTGGTCGTTCTGCTTCTGCTGATCCAGCAGGGCGGCATCGGCGACCGCGACGGCGATCATTTCGCGGCCTTCTTCCGTGTGGCCGATCGTGACGACGCGGACGCGCGGCGATGCGGCGGCGAGCGCGCTGAAGTACTTGTAGACATCTTCGGCGTAGGGCAACATGTCAGGCGCGCCGGAGACATCGCCCAGCACAGACGCGGGCGTGGGAACAGTCTTAGACGCGGGGAGATAGTCGGTGAGCGGCGAGTTGAACTCGGGGGCCGTGGTGTACTGGCGGATCTTCGCCGTGTACTGCTCATCGGTGGCCTGGTGCGGATCGCGCGCGTACTCGGCCGCCTGAATCGCGGTGGGACTCGCCTTTTGAGCGGCGGCCTGTGCCGGCGCGGCCGTGCCCGAAGCAACCATCGAGAGCGCGGACAGAAGAAGCGAAATACGGCAGAAGTGAGGCATCATGACTCCCAGAGCAGACTTGCCGGATTCTGTGTAAACAGGTGCGAGAGGCGAACCGATCATGGCTCGGTTGGCGTGTGATCTGCGTAGTGGTTGATCCAGTTCAACTCTTCGCGCAGCGCGATGTAGCCGTGCCACGGATTCTTGGCAAGCGGGTGACCTTCCCCAGGCAGAACGAGCAGGGCATGAGGGATGTTGAGGGATTCGAGTGCCCGCTCCAGCAGCACGTCCTCGAAGAAAGAGACGCGTATGTCGACATCGCCACCGATGATGTGGGTGGGCGTCGTCACCTTGTTCATTTGGAAGAGGGCCGCCTCGCTCTCATAGATCGCGGACTGCTCCCACGGCCGGCCGGAGAGGTAGGACGCGTCGTCGAACGTGAGGTCGTCATTGCCCCAGTTGGCCGCATGTTCCACGGCACCGGCACCCGTCACGGCGGCGCGGAAGCGCGTGGTCTGCGTGATCAGCCAGTTGGTCATGTAGCCGCCATAGCTGTAACCGCCGATGACCAGATGGTTGGGATCGGCTGTGCCGTCTGCGACTAGGGCATCCACTCCTGCGAGGATGTCCTTTCCCGGACGTGAGACGATGTGCGGCGTGATCTGTTGCATGAAGGCGTCGCCATAACCTGTGGAGCCGCGGTAGTTCGGGCGCAAGACGAGCCAGCCTTGGGCTGCGGCCATTCCCGCCCAGTCGTACCAGTTCGCGCCCCAGCGATCGCCGTCCGCGTCTGCCGGTCCGCCGTGGATCAGGGTCAGCATGGGCAGGTGCTTGGCCTCGCGCTGTCCCGGCGGGTAGATCAGCACACCCTCCACGCTGGCGCCATCGTCGACCTTCCAGGTAAAGGGACGCCACTCTGGCTGTGGATGATCAAGGTAGTGCGCGTTGAAGCGGGTGATGGGCTGGGCACCGTCCAGATGCGCGGCGGAGGACGCTACGTACACCTCCAGCGGCTCACGAATCGCCGAGTGTGTCAGCAGCAGGTGATCGCCACTGGTGCCGCCGCTCAAGCCTCCATAGGTTCCCGCGGTACCGGCCTGTTTCTCCGCATGCTCGCCGCGGACGCGGTACACCTGCGTGCTGGTGCCCTTCGTCCCCGTAGCGAGCACCGTACCGTCAGGCATGACGGTATAGTCCTGCCACGAGCCGTCGAAGTCGGCTCCCAGCCGGGCGGGCGCGCCTCCCCGAGCGGATAGCGCGTACAGCCTTCCCTGCAGGTCGCGATACTTGCCTTCAACGGAACCTGCCTCTGGCGGCACGGTGAAGTAGAGCTGGCTCCCGTCATGCGACCACTGCAGGTCGGTCTCGAGCGCCTCATTGTGGGTGAGTTGGGTGACGGCTCCGCCAGCTGCCGGAACGCTGTAGATCTCCGTGTCAGAGGGCCGCTCCACCCGGTGTGCAACGGCAGTGGTGACGAATGCGATGGTCTCACCCTTCGGGGAGGGCTTGATGTCTTGGATGGCGAATGAGCTATGGGCTACGACGGTCGCGCCCTCGGGCAGCGGAGTGTCCGCAGGCTTGCTGCCGGGTCCCGTCGCGACAGCGCTGATCGAAGGCAGCGGAACCCGCAGCAGAACGTCGCCGCGGTCGCTGGTGCGATAGCGCTGCACGTCCTTCCAATCCCGCTCCTTGGCCTCTTCTGCGTCCTTCGAGAGCGGCTCCTCGAGGGCCACATAGATAGCCGAGCTGTCGGCGGCCCAGGCAAAGGCGTGCACCTCATTCCTCGTCCGGTAGAGCGGATGCGCCTCGCCGCCGTTCGCAGTGACAATCCACATACGCGCTCCCGGATCTTTGCCATTCACGGGTTTCTCATCAGGTACAGGGCGATCGGAGGTGAAGGCGATCAGTTTGCCATCGGGCGACCAGTCCGGACCACTGTCGTGGCCACTGGTGGTCAACTGATCAAGCTTGCCGGTAGCCGCGCGCCAGATCCACAGATCTTCGCGGAAGCGATTGCCGGTCCAGTCTGGCTGGCGGACGGCGATGACGGCAGCGCTTCCGTCCGGGGCCAGCCGCGCGGAGGAGTAATCGGTTGCGGCGAAGAAGGAATCGAGCGTCAGTGGAGTCTTGGGCTGGGATTGGGCCGGAAGGGCAAGGGAAAGTAAGACGGTACTGGAAAGCGGGAGCAGGCGTGATCGCATGGGTGAGTGGCGGGGGCAAATCAGTATCTCAGAAAAGGGAGCGGCTTCGACGAGAGCCGAAACCGCTCCTTTCCTGCGAGTCGGAAGAGTTAGAAAGTAGTGCGCAGTGAGAACTGCTGCACACGTGGGACGGTGAGCGTCGAGCTGTACTGTCCGAGCGTGCCGCTGGTGATCTGAGTGTTCAAACCGCCGAAGGCACTGACCGGACTCGTATCGAAGCGCACAGAGTTTGTCGCGTTGAACACCTCCCAGGCAAACTTCACGCCCAGGTTCTCTGTGACTTTCCACTGCTTGGAGAGCCCTGTGTCGACATCGATGTAGCCATCACCGCGATATTTGTTTCGCTGTCCAGCTTCACCCGGGTAGGGCAGGCGAATTGGAGAGCCCGAAGCTACACCGTTGTTGATGGCGTTGGGGTCCGCAAAGACCTCAGGCGAACCGTTGACTAGATGGCGGTGCGTCTTCACTTTGCCAGTCTGAACCGTTGCGCTTTCGATCTGCCAGTTGGTAGCCCATCCTGTGCCATTTATTGAGAAGGGCAGTCCGCTGGACCAACGAGAGATACCGGAGAACTGCCAGCCGCCGACGAATCCATCCATCAGCCGGCCGCCGCCGCCGAGGAAGTGCTGGCCGGTACCGAAGGGCAACTGCAGTACCCAATCCGCGTTGATAAGATGACGCGTGTCGAAGTCCGATACGCCGCGATTGAACTCAGGGTGAAAGGTGTTGATGATTTCGGAGAAAGATCCGCCACTGTTGTAGGTATTCGCCCCGTTCAGTTCACCGGTGCGCTCGGTATCGGAGCCCAAGTCGATGGAATTGGAGAAGGTATAGGTGAAGTCGAACTGCACGTTGTTGCTCATCGCGTGACGCAGAATGAGCTGCCCGGCGTTATAGCTCGAGGTGCCGACATTGGACCAGGCGTACAGGGACGAGAACTGCCGTTGATAGAAGCGCGGGATCGTGTTTGGCCCGCAACCCAGCGTGCAATACACATCGATATCGGCAAGCGCCGTGGTTTCGTTCCCGCGCTGAAAGGCCCACTCATTGCTGTAGATGTTCTGTGTCGCGCTCATGCCGCCGGTGGCGAGGTAGGGGAACAGATTCTCGAAATAGGGAATTGGCGCGACCGAAGCCTGCGAAGCAGTCACCGGGTCCGCGTAACCGTTGTTCTGATCGACAGTCTTGGAGAGCAACGTGCCGGCCTGGAAGTAATCCATGCCTGAGGCCGGATCCACCAGATCGAGAGGCTCTGCCAGATCAAGCTGCTGTAGCAGACGACGGCCAAATCGCCCGATGTACGCCGCTTCGAGCGTCAGTCCACCCTTCATTTCGTGCTGGATGGAAAAGTCGGCAGCCTCCGAGTAGGGCGTCTTCAGGCGATTGTCGATTCCCCAGGTGATCGCGAAGCCGGCACCGTTGGGATCGGTTGGAGGTATGTAGGGATACTGCACTGTAGCCGGCTGGCTGCTGCCAAGTGCGGGCAGGTTATGCACACCTGTGAACCGCGGGGCAGTGTCCGGGGAAAAGGTGCCAGCCGCGTTAGTAAGGTTGGTGCTGGTTCCATACGAACCGAGTTGATCGAAGGAGTTTACGATCCCCTGACCGAAATGGTCGTAATAGAGCCCGAACCCACCCCGGATAGATGTCTTGTTGTCAGGCGAGTATGCAAACGCGAGGCGGGGGGCCACATTCGCGAATTGGGAAGGCCAGTAGGGTTGCTTGCCACGAGCTTGCCCGTTGGGTTCGAAGGAGACGTCCGGTTGGATGCTTTGGCCTTTTGCAGCGCCTGCCGCCCGGTTGAGCAACCACTGATGCATGTCAATGGTAGGAGCCACCTGCTGGCCGCGGGTCTCGTATGGGGTCTGCAGCATCGATTGCCGGATGCCGAAGGTGACTGTCAGATTTGGCTGCACTCGCCAGGCGTCCTGCACGAAGTACTCGAATTCATTCGTCTTGTAGTGCCGGTTCACGAATGCGCCGTCTTGCTGGACAGTTCCGGTGGTGCCATCCGAGGACACGGCGTAGTTGTACTGCGCGCTGACCGACGGCACGATGCCACTGAGGGCAGCGATGGCGATGTTGTACGAGTTAGTGTTTCCGGAATCCACCGGAGAGTAGCCGAAGGCTGCAGGATCGAAGCTGTTGCCGGTGTTGGCGATGCTGCCGCCGCCAGCGATCCAGTACTCGTTAGTGCTCGCGCTGTTATAGCTGGAGGCATCGGAGCTCCGATTGTTGAAGACTAAGCGGTAGTTCACGCCGAAGCTGAGGCTGTGCTGCCCCTTGGTCCAACTCAGAGTGTCGACGATGTTGTGAACCGGAACATTAACCAGGGTAGAGCGCGTGTGTGCCGTGGCCTGATCAAGGAAGCGGAAGTTCACGTAATCACCCTGGCCGGTGCCACGATTACCAAATCCCTGGCGCACATACCCGTAGCGCAGATCATTGATGAGGTGGGATGTGAGTGTATAGTCCCAACCGGCTGCGAACCCTTTGGTGTTGTCAGTCAGCGCGCTGGAGGCGGGCAGCCCGGGATATTGCAGTACACCGGCTTGGGTGTCCTTCTGCAGGTTGCCGCGGACGAACAGGTGATGCCGATCGACCGGCTGGTAGTCCAGCTTCACGATAGTCGTGTTGAGGGTGGCCGGATAAGGCGAGGAGAAGGTATATGAGCCAAGGTTCAAGCCATCTCCGAGCGCGCTACCATTTGCCGTCGGATAGAGGCTGAAGTAGTCGAGGACGTTCGGATCAACGCCAGGTCCCCACGGGCAAGTGCCATTCGCCGAGCAGTTCGGATCCATGGTTGCAATCTGCGCTGGCGTTAACGAAACCACGGTGCCATTGCTGAAATATTTGACCTGACCGAGTTTGAACGAGGCGGTCGGCACGGTACGGGTTACCTGCCGGTTCTCCGCTGTTCTTTGGCCTTCATAGTTGCCGAAGAAGAAGAGCTTGTCCTTCTTGATCGGGCCTCCAACAGAACCACCAAATGTGTTGCGGATGAGCTTGCCAGGGACATTCGGCTCACCGGCGGCGATCTGCGATGCCTTGTTGAACCAGTCATTGGCCGCTGCGAAGGTGTTGCGGTGGTACTCGTACAGGCTGCCATGGAACTGGTTCGTACCCGAGCGCGTCACGATAGCCACCTGCGCGCCGGAGGATCGGCCCGAATCTGCGTTGGAGTTGGTGGTGGCGACGCGGTATTCCTCGGTTGAGTCCAGCGTCGGCCGCAGGATTCCAGTAAACGCGAGACCCTGCTCCTGGTTATTGTCGTCCAAACCATCGAGCGTAACGTTCGTCTGGTCGGAGCGCGCTCCGTTCACCGAACCGCTGCGACTGTCGCTCTGCGCGTCGGCTGCGCGGCCCAGATAGAGTACGCCTGGCTGCAGACTGAGAAGATCAGGGACATTCCGACCTTCGGAGGGCAGCGCCTCAATCGTCTGATTGTTGAAGGCATTGCCGATCGTTGCATCGATGTTATTGATCGTCTGCGCTTCTGCACTGACATTCACGGTCTCTGAGGCTTGCACGCCGAGCTGGAAATTGATCGTCGCCGGCTGATTCACCAATAGCTGCGCCTGCTTCGACGTGGGCGCAAAGCCCGCGGCCGTCACCGTAACCGTGTACGTGCTGGGAGCCAGCTGTGGAAACTGAAACAGGCCTGCGCTGTCGGTCTTCCCAGACACCTCAGCGTTGTTAGTGACGTTTTTGAGGGAGACCTGCGCATTCGGGACGAGCGCACCGGAGGTATCCGTGACCGTTCCGCGAACAGAGGTGAAGCTGGTTTGCGCCAGCAGCGATACAGCAGGGAGAGCAAGCAGGACCGCAGGCGTGAGCCTTGTGAAGCGCATCGAGGACAGCCTCCAAAGAAGAACGACACCCTAAAGCAGCCGGCGGCTTCGCAGTGCTTGCATGCGAATGCCTGCCGATCAAAACTTCCGGTCAACACTTCTGGTGAAGCAGACGACGTGGTCGCAAGAGCGCTGCAACAAGGAGCGAGCTTGGTGGGGAGCGCTTATTATCACCCGGCGCCATCTGTCGGGCAACTCAGGATTGCGGAAAAAAGGTTTCAACGCTGAACGCAACGACGGGGAGCGCTATCAGGGGTAGAGGCGGGTGCGCTCCCAGCGCTCTCCGGCCCGTACGTACAGCATGCGATCATGCAGGCGATGCGCGCCGCTTCGCCAGAACTCGATGCGTTCCGCGTGAACTGCGAAGCCGGTCCAATGTGGCGGGCGTGGCACTTCGCCTGGATATCGCTGCGCCAGCTCGGCAGCTCGCAACTCGAGCGTCGCTCGATCGACGAGCGGCCGGGACTGCTCGGATGCCGCGGCGCTTAGCTGACTCTCTCGCGAGCGGCTATGAAAGTAGGCGGTGGCCCGCTCCGGGGGCACCTGGACCAATGTCCCTTCGATGCGGACCTGCTTGCGCAGAGACTTCCAATGCGCGCAGAGAGCGGCATGGGGATTGTTGCGCAACTCCTCTCCCTTGCGACTCTGTGC
>JAOAPJ010000453.1 GCA_025462805.1 Acidobacteriaceae bacterium | reverse complement strand
CGCAGGAAGCTCCGCGCATAGAACGCCTCCGCACCTCCGAAGCGCGCAGTGTCCCACACATCCTTCGGCAGCTCCAGGCCCGTCCCGCGATACTGCTTCACGTAATCGGAGACGATCGCGAGATAGGTCGCTGTTCCCTCCCAGATGCCCGCGGCTCTCGCTGCGGCACGCAGGTCCTGGTAGTCGATCATGCCCGACTCGATCAACTCACCTGAATCGACGATGTCGCACAACCGGAAGTAGAAGTGCCGGTACATGCGCTGCAGCGTGGAGATCAGCAGTCGATCCGAGACGTGGGGAACACGGAACCCAAGCCCGCCAACCTCAACGGAGCGAGCGCGCCCGGGAAGCCGCGACGCAATCGTGGTCTGCTCTCCAGTCTGGCCCAGCCGCCCCACGTGAATCTCCACCGCCTCCGGCAGCCCGGGGATATCGAAGTTCCACTTGCGCGCCAGGCGATCGCCCCAGCTACGAGCCGCCATCTGCGCCTGAAAGCGCGTCTGCATCAGCCGATGCACCTGCTCCGGCTTCGCACTCGTGTACAGATCCAGATCGCTGCCCAGGTCCGGCCAGTGGTCCAGCGACTTGATCACCGTGACGTCCAGCCCTTCCTCAGCAAACCCCTGGCACACACGATGCAGAACCGGCACAGCGACAGCAATGCGCGCGCGCTCGGCTTCGATCGCAGTCGTCGCCCACTCGGCGCGCTCCGCATCGTTAGCTGCGCGCACGATCTCGAGGAACACGCCCAGACCGCGCACCACCACATGGTTCAGATCCGCGAGCGTCGCCAGCTCATCGAACTCCTCCCGGCTGATGCGCGTAACATCCGCTACCAGCTCCGCGGATGACGCATGGCCCTCCGTCGGGGTGAACAGCAGACGCGAGAGAAGGATCATCGACTTGCGGGAGGGGTATTTCGGAGCTTCCTTGGACATGGGTTTTTCGGACACAGGCATTTCAGATGCGGGCATTCCAGGCACGAGCGTTCCCTTACTTAATTGAATTGCGGGGGATGTTGCGGCTGCGGAGCGGGTGGTTGCGCCGTCGCGGGCGGACGCTGTTGTGGCAACGTCGCAGGAGGTGCCGACGGCGTTTGCGGCGAGGCCGCAGGTCCGTTGTCGCGGCGCTTCAACTCCACGTCACCCGTCTCGCTGCGTCGCGCTGCATGATACTGGTTGAGCTCGCCCTCTACCTTCTGCTGGCTGTCCCCGGCCACCGCGACCAGGTGCTGGCCTTCGACATCGGGACGGCTCGCAAGCCCTACCCGCGCGTCGGCATCGTCCGCCTTCTGCGCCTTCGAGTAGAGATACTGCGCGGTTTCGATGTCGCCATCCCGCTCCGACACATAGCCCAGGTTGTTCAGCGAGAACGCACTCGCCGGATCCAGCGAGTAAGCGCGCAGGAAGTCCCGCCTCGCCTGCTGCCAGTCATTGCGATTCGCCGCCGACACTCCCTGCGTGGTAAGCAGAGCCGCCTGCGCAGACGGACTGTCCGCATCCTTCAACCGGCTTCCCAGCCGATGCGCGCTCTCCGCCGCCATTTCGCTCACCGGCTTGCCGCGCCACGAACGATTCAGCGTCACTACCACCGGCTCGGAAGACCGCGCCGCCGCCGCCGCTTCGTAGTACCGCAACGCCGCCGCATAGTCTCCCAGCGACTCCTTCGCCACACCCAGATTGTTCAGCGTGAAGCTGTTCTGCGGATCCAGGGCCAACGCCCGCTCCAGCAGCACATTCGCCTCATCATTCCGGTTCTCCGCCAGCAGCTGAACCGACTCCACATTCATGTGGTTCACGCGCATCGGCACGTTCTTCAGGCTGTTCAGCGCATAATCCATCGGCTTGCCTTCGAGCTGCTTCGCGTTGCTGCGATCGATCTCCGCCTGGCTGCCCTGCTGCGACGCCAGCTGGTAGAACTTCAGCGCCCGATCCAACTGTCCCTGCAGCTCAGAGATGTAGCCCAGATTATTCAACGTGAACGGATCGGCCGGGTCGTAGAGATAGGCCTTCAGGAACAGCGCCTCCGCCTTCTCGTACTGCTGCTTGCGCACCGCGTCCACGCCCTCGCGATTCAGCCGCTGCACCAGCGTCATCTCACTGTGACGAGGAATCGTCACGCGCAGATCCTTGCCCCACGCCTGCGACAGTGCCAGCGTCGAGAGCAGAGCAGCCCATCCCATCCGTCGTATTCCAGTCGCTAACATCTCTCTGTCGCTTCCCTCCCCGGGCTGCGGCCAACCTGGCCGCGCCGATCACACTGCATATACTTGAATGATAAAGCTTGGATGCGTCGAAATGCTGTGACATAGCGCTCGGCCGCGCAATCCGAGGAGTAATCTTCGGTCACCTCGCCTGGGCTTGGTGCCATCGCGGCGATGCATCATAATCGATAGAGAACAAGGAATTTTTTCGCCCATGGATTTACTCGTCGCCATCGTCTTGCTGGGAGCCCTGGCGCCCGCGCAGGAGCCCGCCGCCCCAACGGCTACAGGGAAGACGGCTATAGAACAGAACAGCGCCGCTAAGCCCGCCGCCGCCCCACAGGGAATGCCCGGCGATCTGCTCGCCCCGCCGCGCGGCAAAAGCACCGTCATGGGCGGCACCATCTCCGCCGTCGACCCCATCTCCGACCGCCTCACCTTGAAAGTGGCCGGCGGCCGCGCCATCAGGATCCTCTACGATGAGCGCACCGAGGTCTACCGCGACGGAGTCAAGGGCAATCTCCGTGATCTGCGCGCCAACGACCATGCCTCGGTCGAGACCATGCTCGATGGAACCACCATCTTCGCCCGCAGCATCCACATGCTCTCGCAGTCGCCCGAAGGCGAAGCCCGCGGCCAGATCCTCAGCTACGACCCCGGCACGCGCGAGCTCACGCTCAACGAGTCGCTCTCCCGCGAAGCCATCAAGCTGCAGGTTCCCCCCAGCGCCACCATCGTGCGCCAGGGTCAGGCAGCCGCCGCTCCGGGCGCGGCCGGCGCCGCCGATCTGGTCAAAGGCACGCTCATCAACACCAAGTTCAGATCCAACAACAGCGGCGCTGGCGTCGCCAGCGAGATCGACATCCTCGCCGTGCCCGGCTCCCGTCTCACCTTCACCGGAACCATCTCTCATCTCGATCTGCATGCCAAACAGCTCGTCGTCGCGGACGCCCAGGACGACCAGAGCTACAAAATTGCCTTCGACCCCGGCGGCTTTCCTGTCACCCACGATCTCCACGAAGGCGGGCGTGTAAAGGTCATCGCCGAGTACGACGGCTCCGGCTATACAGCTCGAGAGATCACCCTCCAATAAGCAGCGATCGCCGCACCACGACTGGCGGATGCGCAACAGCTACCTGGGAGTAGCAGCGCATCCCCGCCAG
>JAOAPJ010000431.1 GCA_025462805.1 Acidobacteriaceae bacterium | reverse complement strand
GCCGCCGGAGGTGCAAGAGGTGAGCGCAGTCGCAGTCGGCACTGTGGTCAGCAGCGCCGTACCTGTCTTTTCGCGCAGTCCCTGGTAGTCACCGAAGAAGAACACCCTGTCCTTCTTGATCGGACCGCCGACCGAGCCGCCAAACTGATTGTGCAGGGTGGGGGCCAAGTATTTGCCGGTCAGGGGATCGCGTGTGGCGTTGGCGAACGGATCGCGCGCCTGCTGCGCGTCAGACCGCCGGAACTCAAAGGCGGAACCATGGAAGCTGTTGCTGCCTGACTTCGTCTGCGCGGTAACAAGTCCTGCGACTGCCTTGCCGAACTCGGCGTCGTAGTTTTGCGATGTGACCTTCATCTCCGAAACGGCGTCCAGGTTCGGGTTGATCACCGCAACACCATTCAGCGGTTCCTGGTTGTCGGTTCCGTCCAACTCGTATCCGGTGGCAAACGGTAGTTGACCGTTCACCTCAATCTGCTGGCTGCGCTGCGGGTTGCCGGATCCCTCACCCACGCTCCATCCAATGAAGCTGGTGCCGGGGGTCAGCAGTTCGAAGGCGGTGAAGTTGCGGTTCAGGTTGGGCAGGTTTTCCACAGCGCGTTCGTTCAGGATCGTGCTGACTTCGGCGCGGTCGGTCTCGAGCAGCGTAACCCCGCCGTTCACCACTACATTGTTTGCAGCAGCCGAGCCCACCGCCAACTGCAGATCCACCTTGGGAGCCGTGTCGGCGAAGACGGCGATATTGTCTACCATGCTCTTGGCGAAGCCCGAGGCCTCAGCCTCGACGCGGTAGGTGTCTGGAATCAGATGCTGGACGCGGAATTCGCCGCTGCCGTTGGTCTGCGCTGTGACCGTCGTGCCCTTCGTGATATCGGTCACAGTGATGGCGGCGTTCGGGACCACGGCACCGCTCTTATCGGTGATCGTTCCGAAGATGGTCCCATAGACAGCTTGTGCGTGCGCCGGTACAACGGCGGCAAGGGACCCAAGCAGCCCGGCGGCGGTTAGCGCAAGTCCACTAATGCCCCGATGTTTCGTGTGCTTCCTAAATTTCTTCATGCAACTGCCTCCTCAAGGGCGAAACCCGCGGCGTGTTCCTTGGGGCTATCAGCAGGACGAGCTAGCGAACGACCGGGGCTTCACCCGAGCGTTCTCCATTCCTGAAGTGCCCTTTATTACGCGGTGCCACAAAGCGGACGCTTTGCGACAGCCGCCAGCATCTTCGTGATGAAGTGGCTTCGACAACGTTATTAACGGTGATTTGACATGTGAAAGCAGGCGTGAAACACCTAAAAGGCGAGGATATGGCTCAATTGACGACAGCCCCGGATCTGCCCGCTGATCTCGATGAGACTGCCCGATCAGCGCTCATCCAAAGGATTTCGAATAGCCGGCACTTCAAGGGATCGGCCCGGCTGCGCGACTTCCTCTTCTACATAGCGGACTGCGCCATTCGTAATGCGCCCCAGGACGCCACCGAGCAGCAGATTGGTTTCCGCGTCTTCGGTCGCAGCCCCGGGTACAACTCGAGCGAGGACAGCATCGTTCGCAGCCATGCCCGTCTGCTGCGACAGAAGCTGGCGTCCTACTTCGCAGAAGAGGGAAGCGACGAGCCCGTTGTCGTCGACGTGCCCAAGGGCCACTACCTCCCCGTCTTCCGATCGAAGCCGGGGGACCAGGCCGTGGCGCTGACCCAGCCTTCGCCGATAGTGCCGCTGGCGACTGCGCTGCCGGTTCTGGAAACCCCGAGCACTCCTCGGCCATCGCGTTGGAAGTGGATCGCAGCCTGCCTGCTCGCAGTCGTGGTTCTGCAGACCTTGCTCTTGTCCGGCAAGTGGATGAAACGGGCGGCAACTGGCCAGGGCAACGCTGCTGTTGATCGCCTGTGGAAAACGTTTCTTACGGACGATCCGCCCCTGGTGGTCTTCAGCAATGCATTGTTCGTTGGCGACTCCAAGCGCGGCCTCAGTTACGCGCCCGCGACTGGCGAGACTCTGAATCATGAGTCGCCCAATCTCGTCGATACCTACACTGGCATTGGAGAGCTCGCCGCCGTCTATACGCTGACGCGGCTGTTTGACGCTCACCAGGCACACTTCATCCTGAAGCGCAGCCGCCTGATGACCTGGGATGAGGCGAAGGCAAAGAATCTGATTTTCATCGGCTCGACCGCTGAGAACCCATCTCTCAGCGCCTTGCAGTCCACACAGGACTTCACCATCATGGCCACGCCAGAATCCGCGGGCATTGTGAATCATCACCCGCACCCGGGTGAGCCCACCATCTACACGCGTCCGGAGCATCCCTTGACTCGTGACTATGCGATCCTCGCTCTGCTGCCAGGCATGCAGGCGGGTGAACGCATCCTGGTTTTCAGCGGGCTTACCACCTTCGGTACGCAGGCCGCGGTCGACTTCGTCTGTCGACAGGAGACAGCCGCCGATCTGGTTCGGCAGATCTCTGGCCCTAAGGGTGAGATTCGACCCTTTGAAGCAGTGATTGAAACGACCGTTACTGGCGGCGTTCCCGTGCAAGCTCACCTCGTCACAATTCACGTGCACTGAGGTGTCAGCCTACTTCACGGGCTGGATGCTCAACTGGCTGTCTCCATGCATTTTGGCGGCCAGGTCGAGCTCCTGCTTCGCTGCCTCTTCCTGCCCCGCCCTTCGATACGCCTGCGCTAGCAAAGTGTGCGTGATGTAGTTGGACGGGTCCATCTTCTCGGCATGCTTGAGGTACATCGCGGCAGTTGCGGCATCGTCGCGACGCAGCAACACCTTTCCCATCTGGATGAAAGGCCCGGTGCTGGTGACGTCCAGCGAAAT
>JAOAPJ010000389.1 GCA_025462805.1 Acidobacteriaceae bacterium | reverse complement strand
TACGTTGACCAGCATGCAGAATTGAAGCGAGGGCTCTACAAGGTTCCGCACCGCGAAGGCGTTGCAGGGACAGCAGCACAGTTCGCATGGCACGTCAGTGATCTGATCAACAAGGATCGCTCATTCCGGCCACGAGAACGCGTGTCCATGGCAGTCCTACGGTCTGCGTGATGCGCGGCGGGTTGCGAGTTCTCCTGGAGAGCTGCCTTCTCGCGGCTTTAGTGTTCACTACGCTCATCGCTTTGTTGAGGCTGCTCTTCATGAGGAGAAGCGGAGCACTTATCAATTCATATCTGCCGGCTGACACTCCCGAGGCACTCGCCGAGGCTGCATGGTCCAGAAGGCCGGCATTTCTCCCCAGCACGCATCGTCACAGCACGTACCGTCGAGGAGCAGACGAATGACCCGATTTTTAGCAGGTCTGGACGTAGGTTCTACTACCGTGAAGGCAATCGTCGTCGACGCCGCGACGGATAAGACCATCTGGCAGGACTATCAGCGTCACGAGACGCGTCAGCCGGAAAAGGTTCTCGAGTTTCTGCGTCGAATGGAAGCAGATACCGGCATCGCTCCGGAGCACACGCGCATCTTCGTCACCGGATCAGGCGGCGGCACCATTGCGGAGATGATCGGTGCCAAGTTCGTTCAGGAGGTGCACGCCGTCTCGCTCGCGGTCGAGAAGCTCCACCCCGAGGTGTACTCCGTCATCGAGCTAGGCGGACAGGACGCGAAGATCATCGTATTCAAGGACGACGAAGAGACCGGACGGAAAAAGAAGATTCCCTCGATGAATGACAAGTGTGCAGGCGGCACGGGCGCGGTGATCGACAAGATTAACGCGAAGCTCAAGATTCCGGCCGCGGAGCTTGCCAGCCAGAGATATCACGGCGTCAAGCTGCACAAGGTCGCAGGGAAGTGCGGTGTCTTCGCCGAAACCGATATCAACGGCCTGCAGAAGACTGGTACGCCTTCTGACGAACTGATGGCCTCGCTCTTCGAGGCGATCGTGCTCCAGAACCTGAGTGTCCTGACTCGCGGACATACTCTGCGACCTCATGTTCTTCTTCTTGGCGGCCCCAATGGATTCATTCGCGGCATGCGCGAGGCGTGGCAGGCCAACATTCCACGCATGTGGAAGGAGCGCAAAGTCGAGATTCCGGATGGCATGGCTCCTGAAGACCTCATCAAGGTCCCGGACAATGCGCAGTACTTCGCGGCGCTCGGGTCCGTGGAATTCGGGAAGGATGAAGAGCCGAGTGTAGGGCGGTATCTAGGTACAGACAAGCTCGCGTACTACATCGATTATGGCCGTGCGGAAGAGAAGGCACTGGCCGGCGGGAAAGCGCTAGTAGCGGAAGATGCAGAGCTGGCGGCCTTCAAGTCCACATACCGGAAGAAGAAGTTCTCTCCTGCAGACTTCTCTCCGGGGCAGGTTGTCTCAGGCTTCATCGGCATCGATGGCGGCTCTACCTCGACCAAGGCGGTGGTGCTTGGAAAAGACGGAGAGATCGTCTGCAAGACGTATCAGCTCTCGAACGGCAATCCCATCCAGGACACGATCGAGATGTTTGAGAAGCTGCGAGAGCAGATCGAAAGCAAAGGCGCCACACTGGAGGTGCTCGGCGTCGGAACCACCGGCTACGCCAAGGACATCGTCAAAGATGTATTGCATGCGGATGTGGCACTGGTCGAAACCGTCGCGCATACCGAATCTGCACTGAAGTTCTATGACGACCCACACGTGATCGTGGATGTGGGCGGCCAGGATATTAAGCTCATCATCCTGAAGGACGGCCGAGTCAAGGACTTCAAACTTAACACGCAGTGCTCCGCCGGCAATGGCTATTTCCTTCAGTCCACTGCGGAGGGCTTTGGCATGAAGGTGGAAGAGTTCGCCGATATCGCGTTCTCCGCCAAGTCGATGCCATCGTTCGGTTATGGATGCGCGGTCTTCATGCAGTCCGACATCGTCAACTTCCAGCGTCAGGGCTGGCGTTCGGAAGAGATTCTTGCCGGACTTGCCGATGTGCTTCCAAAGAACGTATTCCTTTATGTGGCCAGCATTCCGAATCTGGCCGCACTTGGTACGCGGTTCATTCTCCAGGGAGGCACGCAGAACAATCTCGCCGTGGTCAAGGCAGAAGTGGACTTCATCAAGTCCAGCTTTCGGGCAAATGGCAAAGAGCCTGAGATCATCGTGCACGAGCACTGCGGCGAATCTGGTGCCATTGGTGCCGCACAGGAGGCGCTACGCCTCTGGAATAACGGTAAAGAGACCTCATTCGTTGGGCTCGAGGCGGTTGCCAAGATCCGTTACCGTACCACCCGGAACGAAGACACGCGCTGCTACTTCTGCAAGAACAACTGTCTGCGTACCTTCATCGACGTTGACGTGAACGGCGGGCAAGATGGAGATCACGATCAGGTGCACGCCGCAGCAGAGGATCGCGCTGCGAACGCGCAGGAGATCGAGCTTGCTGCAACCCTGCCCAGCCTGGAACAGATCCAAGCCAATCTGCCCGCTACGGAGGCGCACGGCTCTTCGTGCAGTACCGGCGGGGGTTGCGGGACCGCCTCGAAATCGGTCTTCAAGGCCAAGGTCGAACCGTTAATCCAGATTCAGTTGTCGCCAGGCTCCGACAAGATCGTCGAGCTGCCAAAACCAGTCGAGTTCCAGCCACGCAAGACCAAAGTTCCGCTACGTATGGGCGAGCAGAGGCTCATCATCGCGACCTGCGAAAAGGGCACTGTGGAAGACCTAAGCGAGATGAAGGACATCAAGGCCGACATCGATAAGATCAAGTCGGTGAATCCGAACTACGTCGATATCGCAGCGCGTGACGTCTTTCGCCAGCGTGACGTGGAACGGGTCGCCGACTCCATTCCGGTTGCTAAGGGCTTGTTTGCGTCGAAGGCGGCGAAGCAGCGGGCTTCTCTGATGGAGGAGCGTGCAGACTTCCGCATAGGAATTCCGCGCCTGCTAAACACTTATACCTATGCACCGTTCTTCAACGCGTACTTCGCCAGTCTCGGTGTGAAGTCGGAAAACATCGTCTACTCCGATTACACGACGCCGGAGCTCTATCGCGCGGGAGCAAGCCGGGGTGCAATTGATCCCTGTTATCCGTCGAAGATCGGCATAGCCCACGTCTATAATCTGCTCGCCACCAAGCACAGCAAGAAGCCGCTCCATGCGATCTGGTTCCCCATGTATGACGTGCTGCATACGCACCTGGTGAACCTGACTGGGTCAAATGCGTGTCCCACGGTTACGGCGACGCCGGAGACCGTGAAGGCCGCCTTCACCAAGGAGAGCGATATCTTCTCGGAGAACCACATCGCATATCTCGATCCGATCCTGAATCTGCAAAATGAAAGGATCTGTGCCGATCAGATGTTCAAGGCATGGGCCCCCTTCCTGGGTCTCAGTCGAGAGGAAAATGAACGTGCCATCTCTGTTGGCCTCGCGTCGTTGCGCGAATGTGAGACTGACATCCGCCGCCAGGCGCGTCAAACACTCGATCAGTTGGAACGCGAAGACCGGATTGGCATCGTCATGCTGGGTCGCGTCTATCATCACGACCCAGGTCTGAATCACGAGATCATGGAGGAGTTCCAGAAGCTGGGTTATCCCGTCTTCTCGCAAAGCACTTTGCCTCTGGACGAGGATCTGCTGAATCGCCTCTTTGGCGATGAGGTGCGCGCCGGACTGATCACGCATCCACTGGATATCAGCGACGTCTGGAAGAACCGCTACTCCACCAGTACGAACCACAAGGTATGGGCGGCGAAGTTCACCGCGCGGCACCCGAACCTGGTCGCGCTGGAGGTATCGAGCTTCAAGTGTGGCCACGATGCCCCGATCTACGGCGTGATAGAGGGCATCATCGAGGAATCGGGCACTCCTTACTTCTCATTCAAAGATCTGGACGAAAACAAGCCCTCGGGCTCTATCCGAATCCGCGTCGAAACCATAGACTACTTCCTCCGCCGGTATCGGGAAGACGTCATCAAACGTCGCGCTATAGAGGGCAATATTGAGGACCAGCTCGCGGCATTGGAGCAGTCCCTTCGCAGCCAGGCGCAAGGACAATACGAGATGGCGGTGGCGGGCGACTGACACTGCAGATGCAGCGTGAGCAGGTTCTCTGGAAGACCGCCGAGGAGTGTTGCGTCTCGTGACAGGAGCCCTCCCCGTTGCTGCCGGGCTCGATTCTTCCGCCGGATGGTTGCGATGTGGGCTTCTATCGATAGATTCATCGTCTCGAACGTCGTACGTCGCCCCATCCGAACGTTCTTGAGCGTGCTCGCCATCGCTATCCAGGTCACCATGATTCTCACCCTTGTGGGCGTCAGCTATGGCACGCTCGATGGCACGGCGCGCCGCGCCCGCGGCGTAGGAGCAGACATTCTCATCCGCCCGCCGGGGTCTTCCATCATCGGACTTAGCTCCGCCCCCATGAGCGATCGGCTGGTTCCCATGCTGGCCAGCCAGCCCGGCGTCACCATGGCGACAGGAACCGTCATCCAGCCCTTGGAAGGCCTGGACACTGTGACCGGCCTCGACTTGGGCCAGTTTTCCAGGATGAGTGGAGGCTTCCATTATCTCGAGGGCGGGCCGTTTCAGAAGGATGACGACATGCTCGTCGATGAGTTCTACGCAAGGGAGAAGCAGCTCCACGCAGGCGATACCGTGCACCTCCTCGGACATGACTGGCGCCTGGCTGGAGTGTTCGAATCCGGCAAGCTGGCCCGCATCTGCGTGCGGCTTCCGGTGCTCCAGGAACTGACCGGGAATCCTCATCGCTTGAGCCAGATCTATCTCAAAGTCAAGGATCCCAGCCACGCGCAGGATGTGGTGAACGAGATTAAGAAGAAGCTGCCGGGGTACCCGATCTACACCATGGAGGAGTTCACCTCGCTACTGTCCATCAGCAGCGTCAGCCTGTTGCGCAACTTCATCGCCGTAGTGATGGGGATCGCCGTCATCGTCGGATTCATCGTCGTATCTATGGCGATGTATACAGCCGTGCTGGAACGCACCCGCGAGATCGGCATCCTGAAGTCTCTGGGCGCCTCTTCCCGCCTGATTCTGAGTCTTCTGTTGAAGGAGACGCTTCTCCTCGCGCTCGCAGGCACAGGCATCGGCATTGCGCTCACATATCTGGTGCAGTGGTCGATGGAGCACGTCGTGCACTCGGGTCTGACTGACGAGACCGTGTTTCTCTGGTGGCCGCTCGCGGGTGCGATCGCGATCACCGGAGCCCTCCTGGGAACTGTTGCACCAGCGGTGAAGGCGGTTCGGCAGGACGTCACTGAGGCGCTCTCTTACGAGTAAAGCCTAGCGGCCGCGCATGATTAGGCGAGTTATGCCCGAGCAGCCTTGAACCATGCAGCGAGATCCCACTCGAAGATCCTGAAGGCCTTCATCGAATACTTTCTGACTGAGAGTCAGAAGGATTCGAGCCGGACCGCATCGGGCAGGCCGTCTACATGGCTCTCACGACGCGAAGACCGAAGCTGAGGTATGCGGTGGTGCCGCAGCGGCTGAAGAATTGGACGCTGCCGATGCTCCTGCCGAAACGCATGCTGGATCGCATGATCGGAAAGCAGAGTGGGCTGCTGAAGGCAATATAGGCTCGCCTCAGGCCGGGAAGGGCTCCCTTGGCCCTCGGCGCCAAGCGTTCAATGGCTACGCAGGCGCCGGGAGGAAGCAGAAATGCGAGAGAACAGCTTGAGATAGAAAGGGGCGAGGACTGCCTCTTGAGGCGCGCCTTTATGGGGCCGGCTGCAGCCAGCCGCTTGGGGTGGAGCGGGAGATCTTTAGCTCCTCCTCGTTCATGTCGACCGCAACGTCGGCGAACAGTGGCGTGCTGAGATAGCGCTCTCCGGTGTCCGGCAGCATGCA
>JAOAPJ010000369.1 GCA_025462805.1 Acidobacteriaceae bacterium | reverse complement strand
CCTTTCCTATGCAGCATTTCCTGTCGCTTTCCTCCTGACTTCGGCCCTGCTCATTCTCGAGAAGCAGCTCGCTTGTTCGATCGTCCTGATGCTGCACGCTCGTGAAGACACGACACACCGGGTAGTCGTTTATGGCGAAGGCGGCGACGCAAGGCGCGTCGCATCGACCCTGCTTTACTCTCGCCGCATCGGACTCGACCCTGTGGCGGTGATCGATGATGAGCCCGCTCCGGCTGGTGGCCGCTTATTCGACATGGGGTACCGGCAACCGCGCTCGGTTCCAGTGCACCGCGGACCGGTCACAGCAGCGCTGCTGAAATCCTGCCGAAGCGACATGCTGCTGGTGGCAATGCCGCACCTGACTGCAGAGAAGCTGAGCGCAGCCGCACACGCAGCGAAGCAAGCCGGGTTACAGATCCGTTTTCTATTCGACTCGTCTTCGCGGAAGCCGCGGGAGTCAACCGAGGCCAATGATCTGCTTCTTACCCCGATGACGGAACACGTCGTCCCCTCGAGCTATGCGGTTGCCAAACGAGCCGCAGACCTGATTGTCTCGTCCGTCCTATTTGTGATGCTAACTCCCCTGCTCCTGCTGATTGGGGTGTTGGTACGACTGGACTCGCCCGGGCCGGCGCTGTTCGTTCAGAAAAGGGTGGGCCGGAATGGGAAGCTCTTCGAGATCTACAAATTTCGCTCGATGTACACGAACGCATCCAAGTATGACTTTTCTCCGACAACATCATTCGACCCTAGAATCACCAGGCTCGGAAGATTTCTCAGGCGGAGTTGCCTGGATGAGCTGCCACAGTTGATGAATGTCCTGAGAGGGACGATGTCGCTAGTGGGCCCGCGCCCGGAGATGCCCTTCATTGTGCGGAGCTATAACTCTCGACAGCAGCAGAGACTTCAAGTGACCCCGGGGATAACCGGGATGTGGCAACTGAGCGCCGACCGAGGCCTACCTATCCACGAGAACGTGGAATACGACCTGTATTACATCCGCAACCGCACATTCTTTATGGATATCGCCATTCTAATCCACACTCTGTTTTTTGCCGTAGGTGGAGGAGTATGACCAACTCCGGTTTAGATCTATTTCGTAGTCGGCACTATTCAGCGCTTGTACCCCCGTACTCTGACCGCGGCGGAGGCCTTCCGATGCCTGGCGCCGATTTCGTCCATGAGCATGCCGATGTACTTGGAGTGAAAGTGTCCGCGCTCGATCTGAAGCGTGCGGTCGAGTTAGCCGACCGATGGGTGGCGGGGGGCCGTCCTGGCTATGTCTGTGCCACTGGAGTCCACGGAGTGATGGAGGCGCAGTCAGACGGCGAGCTCTGCCGCATTCTGAACCACGCTGTCATCAATGCTCCGGACGGAATGCCGATGACATGGATGGGCCACTTGCAAGGGTTTCGGGAGATGAATCGGGTCTACGGCCCGGACTTCATGACCGAAATGTGCCGCCTCTCGGTAGAACGAGGGTACCGCCATTTTCTGTACGGTGGGGACCCCGGTGTAGCCGATCAACTGCGTGCAACGCTGGAGAGCAGGTTTGCGGGGATTCGCGTGGTTGGAACATATACGCCTCCCTTCCGCAGCCTGACGCGAAGTGAGGAGGAAGAGATTCTCGCTCAGGTGCGGGGATCGAGACCAGACATCCTGTGGGTGGGCCTAAGCACTCCGAAGCAGGAACGATTTATGGCGGACTATGTGGAGCGCCTTCAGGTGCCCTTGTTAGTGGGAGTCGGCGCAGCATTCGACTATCACACCGGGCGCATTCGCGATTGCTCCGATTGGGTCAAGCGCTCAGGGTTGCAGTGGCTGCACCGGCTCATGCAGGATCCGCGACGGCTGTGGCGGCGCTATCTCCGAAACAATCCTGCCTTCCTGTGGCATGCCGCGTGGCAGATTTCAGGCCTGCGGGAATATCCGCTTCACTTGTCCATAACATCGTCAAGACAGGTTGACGATCGTCTCTACACGCACTGAAGCCTTGCATGCTCTCAGTTCGCAAAGATGATCGCCGGGCGAAGCGGTTCGCGGCTCTTTGCCCTGTTCGCCAATCGGGAGGTCGGACGATAGATGAGCTATTCTCAACCACCGAGACAATCGAATGACAAACCTTAGACGCTTGCGTGACACGCCCCTGCCCTGGTCGCGTTAGTTTATGGCGTATGCAATCGAAAGCCGCCGTTTGCACCTCGCGCTGCTTCTCTGACAAGCTCAGGCTTTGCGTCGCCAGGCCTTGGGGTGAGTCGAAGCGCTCCATATCTCATCGGCGGAAGGTGACACAATGAAGCGCTTCAGAAGAATCACACTGGGCGGGTTTCTGCTGGTTGCGATCCCACTGCTTGGGCAGACGACGTCTCCACCACCCCAGTCTCGCCGGCAAGCGCAATCGAAGGCGGCTCCCACGGCGCAACCGGATCGCGGCCAGCAAGTCTTCGCGCAGAACTGCTCGCGCTGTCATAACGCTCCGGAAGGCTTCGCGCCGCAGATTTCAGGCACGATCGCCATGCACATGCGTGTACGCGCCAACCTTAGCGACGCCGACTACAAGGCGCTGCGTCGCTTTCTAAATCCCTAAGGGGGGAGTGCGGGGCCGGGCAGTGCGGATGAATTTGGCGATAGCAAGGTCGATGGAAAGAGAGTCTATGAAGAACAAAATTACGCTGATGATCATGTTTGCCGGGATTTTGACGGTCGCTGTATCTTCTACCCCCCGCGGATTGGCTCAAACCGCACCACGGACGATCGATATCACGGCCAAGCGGTTTTCGTTCGATCCGGGAGAGATTACCCTCAAAAAGGGTGAACCTGTGGTGCTCGTGCTAAAGAGCGCGGACGTGGCACACGGATTGCGCATTCGTGAGCTGAACGTGAACATGAAGGTAGGTGCTCACGGCACATCAGAGGCCCACTTTACGCCAGACAAGACAGGGGACTTTCTGGCTAACTGCTCCGTGTTCTGTGGTTCTGGTCACGGATCGATGATATTGAAGCTGCATGTGGTGGACTAGAGATGCGCCATCCGGTCGCGGCGATTGTTGAATCATCGGATGCGGCAGGGCTGGCGTTTGCAGTTGGCTTTTACTTTTCCTTCCGTATCATTCTCGTGCTCTTTACGGTCCGCCTCTTGGGTACGGATCCCCGTACCGGAAGCGAGATAACTCTCGCTTTTGACCTGCTTCTGCTTCTTTGGGTGTGCTTCTGTTGCGTTGGGCATACGAATCGCTCGTTTCGCTCCATACTGCAGGTCTCGAGTATCCGGTGGGTGCTCCTCTTTCTGGGCGTCTCCTGCTGCAGCTTGGGTTGGAGTGAGACCGTATCGATGCCGGCATCGGCTGCCTACTGGACCGGGATGGCCGCCGACGTTGGCATCGTGGTCCTGCTGCTTCGATCGGGGTCAGTAGCAGCCCTCTCACATGAGTTGATCAAGGGGTTCGTCTGGAGTGCCTGTTGCCTTGCGGTCGTCGCGTGGATCATGCCCGCTCAATCCGATCTGCGGCTGGGAGATGAAGACTTTTTCAATACGAATCAGATCGGCAACCTGTGCGCGGTTGCCATTTTTCTGGCGCAGTATCTGATGCGCCGCAAAGAGGGTAGGTGGGGGCCTGCGATCCTCCTCCTGGCTTTGACTCTATTGCGCAGCCTCAGCAAGACAACGATTGTTGCCTTCCTGCTCAGCGAGAGCTTTCTGATCATTCAGGACAGGTCGATAAGCCGGAAGACGAAGGTCCTTCTCACCCTGGGAGCCGTTGTAGCGATCCTTGCCTTCTGGGGTCTGTTCGAGGCGTACTACGACATCTACACGACCGCGGGAAACCAGGCAGAAACCCTGACAGGGCGCACTGCGATTTGGACCTATGTTCTGACTGCAGCAGTCGAGCAGCCTTGGATCGGCCATGGCTTCGACTCCATGTGGAAAGTAATTCCTCCTTTCGGTTCTGATCAGTTCGAAGCAAGGCACGCTGAGAATGAGCTGCTCCAGCAGTTCTATGCATACGGCACACTAGGCGTCATGATGGTCATTGCTTTGTACGGCAGCCTGTACCGGCAGATCCGTCGATTGCCGCGGGGCCCTATGAAGGTGATCTTCCGAAGTATCCTGCTCTTCGTGGTTGTACGGGGTATGGCTGAGGCAGAACCTTTCGATCTTTTGCTTCCCTTATGGTTAATTGTTCTGCTGAGTTCGCTCGTTGAAGATGCAAGGGATGGGGACGCGATCAGCGCGTTGATCCGGGTTCAGAACGAAAAGCCCGGTGCCCGACAGCGTCTGGCAACTCAGGAATGAAAGAGGACGGCGAA